>NZ_JHZZ01000001.1:303214-606428 GCF_000687935.1 Polaribacter sp. Hel_I_88
TTTAGAATTTTGTAAAAGGTTCTGAAACGAGTTCAGAACAAAATAAATTAAAAATTTATTTTGGGGACGACTGGTTTTGACAGCAAGGACAGTTGATTTGTAAGCATATCAAGGATTGAAATTACACTTGTAAAACTATTTCAACTTTTTAAACGGCGAAGATAACTACGCTTTAGCTGCATAATTCGAATCATAGTAGAATTTGCCTAGGCTCACAAGGTGAGCAAGCTTTATGTCCACGAATAGCCTTGATTTACGGCGCTTCACTTTTGGATATCGTAAAAGTAAATATAGAAAACCTGAAGCTTTGGTGGGTTTTTGAAACTAAAGAAGCTAAGTTAAAAGTGGATTGTTCTTAATCAGCTTTTAAACGAAAACCAAGAAAGAACTAAATATGTAGAAAGCTTTTTAGCTGCTTGTTTGGACCCGAGTTCGATTCTCGGCGTCTCCACTTAAAACCTTGTAAATCAAACATTTACAAGGTTTTTATTTTTTACGATATCAATTTTTTTATTTTAATTAAGAGTTGATCCTCTATAAAATTCTAAAACTTTCACTCTTAAAAAATAATCGTATTTGGCAATAGAAAGATTAATTTTTGCATTTTCTAAATTGTTTTTACTAGTGATGTAAGCTAAAAAATTAGAAACTCCATTGTTAAATCTAGTTTCATTAATTTCAAAAGATTTCTCGAAAGCAGTTACTTGTTTTGATAAACTTTCATATCTGAGAAAAGCAGCTTGCATATCAAAATGGACTTGTTTTATAGCATTTTTAATTTCAAATTGTGTTTGTTCCAAAGCAATTAAAGATTCTTCTACTTGTAATTTTTCTAAAGCCACATTATTTTTTGCTTGAAAACCATTAAAAATGGGAATATTTACAGAAAAACCAATTACCGAATTTAAATTGTTATCAAATTGATCTGTATAGCCAATTTGCTGCGCACTAAATAAGGTTTGATTTGTGAAAACTGGACTATTTTGATTGTTGATATTTACAAAATCTCCAGTTTCAACAATAGCTGAACCAGTTTCTGTGAACGTTTCTGCTGCACTTGAATAATTAGTATTTAAACCCGCAAACAAAGAAATTTCTGGAATGTATTGTGCTTTTGCAACTTGTACTCCTTTTTTTGCTGATTCCACTCGTATTTCTCTTGCTTTAAAAGTCGCTAAACTTTGTAAAGCATCTCTAAAAACTTGATCTGATGTGAATTGGTATTTATCTAAACTAAACAAAAAACCATCTGAACTTACATTAACTTTTGAAGTTAAATTCAATAAGGCTGTTAAACTCAATTTTGCATTATTTAGTGCAATTTCTGATGCTAAAATATTGGTTTGATCAGCTGCTTTTTGCCCTAATAAATCTGTGTAATCTGCAGGATTATCTCTCCCTAAATCATACAGATCTTTCTGAATTTTAAGTTGTTTGTTTGTAGCTAGTAAACGTTGTTCGTTTAAAATCAAAACATCTTTGCTATTCATTACTTGTAAATACGCTAAAGTTACAGATAAGATAAGATTTTGCTTTTCTTGTTCAACTTCTAAATTGGCTGCTTTTGTATTTAATTGTTGTTGTTTTAAACTATTTATCAATCTAAAACCATTAAAAACAGTAGCATTTAAACTTAAATTTGCAGTAGAAAAGGTTAATTGTTGATTGATAAAATCGTTTGTAAAAGGATCAATACTTCTACCATTATTTATCCCTAAATTATAACTCCCATTTACAGTGGGTAACAAATCCATTTTTGATTGTTGGTAGTTTATATTGGCAGATTTTTCTGAATTTTTAGTTGATTTTAAACGTAAATTATTCTCTAAAGCAATGTTGATACATTCCTCTAACGAATATGCTTTTTCCTGTTCATTTTGACAAAAAACAGTAAAGCTAAAACCAAAAACAATTGCGTAAATTAAACTTCTTTTTATCATTATTAATTTTGTTGAACGTTTACAATTTTGCCATCTAATAAATGCACAATTTGCGATCCATAAGCTGCATTTTCCTCTGAATGTGTTGCCTGAATTATGGTAACACCTTCTTTGTTTAATTTTGCAAAAAGCTCCATAATTTCTTTACTTTGGTTGGAGTTTAAGTTTCCTGTGGGTTCATCTGCCAAAATTAATTTTGGACTGCTAATTAACGCTCTTGCAACACCTACTAATTGTTGCTGACCTCCACTTAATTGCTGTGGAAACAGGTCTTTTTTACCTACAATATTAAATCTGTCTAACATATCTGCAACTAATGCTTTTCGTTCAGAAGATTTTACATTTTTGTAAATTAAAGGTGTTTCTATATTTTCTTGTACGTTTAACTCATCAATTAAATGATACGCCTGAAAGACAAAACCAATATATTCTTTGTATAATTTTAATCGATTTCTTTCTCTCATATTTACAACAGATTCTCCCAAAAAAGTATAATCGCCATTTGTAAAACTATCTAACATTCCAATACAATTTAGCAAGGTCGATTTTCCTGAACCTGAAGGGCCCATTAAGGAAATGAATTCGCCTTCCTTTATTTTTAAATCGATATTAACTAACAAGTTAAATGTGTTTCCTCCAGATTTTATAACTTTTGAAGCCTTTTGTATGTCTATTAATGTATTCATCATTGTTTACTCTGTTTTTAAAGAATCTATAGGATTTGATATGGCTGTTTTTAATGAGACTAAACCAACCACAATAAAAGTGACAATTAATACTGATAACGAAATTGCCAATATTGCAAAATGATTAATGTCGATTCGATATGCAAAATTTGAAAGCCAATTTTTAACCACAATTATGGATATTGGCCAAGCAATTACAGTTGCCAATACAATAAAGAAAAGATATTCTTTAACGGATATTTTAAGAATTGAAGCCACTGAGGCTCCTAAAACTTTTCGGATTCCGATTTCTTTTGTTCTCCCAACAATTAAAAGCAACGTAATTCCAATAATACCCAATAAGGATAAAAAAACTGCTATAAAATTTAGGATAAAAACCAACTTTCCAACTTGTTGATCTTGTGCATGCAATTGTTTGTAATTAGTATCTAAAAACTCAATTTCTAAAGGATAAGGTTCGTTTAATTCGGCATATACTGCATAAATTTTATCTAAACCAGCTGTTGTACTTTCTGAATTTAAAGCGATAATGCTATTGCCATTCATACGAACTTGATTGGAAATTATGATAAAATAAGGTTTAATTTCTTCTCTTAACGAAAACAAATTGATGTCCTCAAAAATACCATCAATTTGAAATGGAAACCCAACATTTCCTTCTGCATCTGTATAATCTGGCTCGCTGATAATAGTTGTACCAATCAATTCTTCTTCAGATATATTTTTAATTGCTGCCATTTTTTTTGCAGCAGTTCTGTTGATTATTGTTCTTCTCTGCTGATTATCAGTATTTTCAAAAACAGATTTTGGTAAAGTAGTTTTTAATTCATACACTTGTATGGCAGCATAATCCATATACAATTGATTTGCATCATCGTAAATCGTTTCTATACCTTCTACTTTATAGGTAAGTTGATTAAAAGTACCAATTGCCAAAGTAGAACCATTTGCAACCCTTTCTACTTCTGGAATTTGTTTTAATTTTTGCTGAAAAAGCTCTAAATTGTCTGGAGAAACATTGGCGTAAACAATGTTGTTTTTGTTGAAACCCAAATCTTTATTTGCTATAAAATCTACTTGACTTTGAATAAAATAAGAGATTACAGTAATTCCAATAATAATCACAAATTGGCTAATCACTAAATATTTACGTACCGAAAAATCTTTGTATCCTTTTTCTTTTAATCGATTTTGAAACAAACTTTTTGCACTTTTTTGCGATAAATTTAAAGCTGGTAAAATACTAGAAACCAAACCAATTAGTACCGCCAAAATTAAAACTGCAAAGTAACTTTCATAATTTTCTATAAAACTCATTTGGATTTTTACACCCATCAACTCGTTAAATTTTGGCACAACTAAAGGCAAAAACAAAACTGCTAAAGGAACTGCAATTACTGCCAATAAAATTCCTTCAAAAATAAATTGTCTAATTACAGAACCTCTTGATGCTCCAATCACTTTACGAATTCCGATTGTTTTAGATTGTTTCGTTTTAATTGCTAACGTAAAATTGGAATAATTAAAAACACAAATTCCTAAAATAAATAAAGCAAAAAAGCTTATTAAATAAAGGTAATTTATATTTCCAGGTGTTTTTAATTCATACAAAATATTCGATTTTAAATGAATATCTTGTATTGGTTGTAAAAAGTGATTTTTATACGTTGAATTCCCAACAAGCCTTGGATTTAAAGTCGCAATGTTTTGATTAATTTGTGCTTCAATGGTTTTTTGATTTACTCCATTTTCTGCTTGCAAATACACGTGACTTCCCCAATATTCTAATCTTTCTTTGTGCAATGCCAAAGAAAAATCGAAATGCGAGTTTTTTGGAACATCTTTTATAATACCTGCAACATTGTATTTTACCCCAGCAATTTCAACTATTTTGTTGATTAACTCGTAATTATTATTCCCAGAAACCAATCTTTTTGCCACAGATTCTGTTAGTAAAACTGAATTTTTATTTTGATAAAAATCACTAAACGTCCCAGCTGATAAATGCCAAGAAAAAATATTTGTAAATGATTTTGGCGTATTTGTAGACAACACATCTTTAATAGTGATTTCTTTATCTCCAAAACGAATAAAATCTGAACTAGTTTCAGTTATAAAATGCGTTGCAGCTTTTACATTTGATAAATTAGCAAGTCGATTGATTTGAGCTACTTGATTTTTACCATCATCATTATTCCAATTCCCAAAACCAACAACACTATAATCTTGAGAACGCATTGTAATTCCTAATCGATATATTTCATCTGAATTTTCGTGAAATTTATCAAAACTTGTTTCAAATTTTAAGTAGGTAATCGCAATATAAATAACCATAATGCTAGCAACCAGACTCACCAAATTAAATGTGGTAAAAAAGGCTTGAGATTTAAAACCTCTAAATGCTGTTTTTAAACTATTTTGTAACATATTTTACTCTGTTTTTAAAGAATCTACAGGATTTGCAATTGCAGATTTTATTGCTTGATAACTAACAGTAATTAAGGTAATTAATAAAGATCCTGATGATGCTACTACAAAAACTGTCCAAGAAATATTAGTTCTGTAGGTAAATTTTTCGAGCCATTCACTCATCATAAAATACGCAATTGGCGAACCTATAATTAATGAAATAGTAACTAATTTTAAGAAGTCTTTAGACAATAACATCCATAGTTGACTTACAGAAGCACCTAACGTTTTACGAACGCCAATTTCTTTTGTGCGTTGTTCTGCCACAAAAGATGCCAAACCAAATAAGCCCAAACAGCTGATAAAAATTGCCAATAATGTAAATACTTTAGAGAGGTTTGCAATACGTTCTTCAGATCTGAATTTTTGTCCATATTGTTCATCAACAAATTGATAATCAAAAGGAATATTTGGAAAATTTGCTTTAAAAGTACTTTCTATAATCGCTAAATTATCAGCAACGCTCTTACTTGGATTCATTCTTAAATTATAATAACTTTCAGAACTATTTTTATCAAAAACATACATGGATGGTTTTACAGGCGAATAAGGAGATTGCACCAAAATATCATCAATAATACCGATAATTTTTAATGGCTCATTTGGATCTTCTGTATCAGAATCTCTCATATATTTACCTATCGGATTTTCTAAACCCATATAAGTAACAGCAGATTTATTTAAAATTACAGCAGTAGAATCTGATGGAAATTCACGCGAAAAACCTCTTCCCTTAATAATTTTTAAGCCTAACGTTTCTACAAACTCATAAGAAACAGCAGTATGCGTAAATTCTTCTTGAAAACCAGGTTGTTTTCCATCCCAAGTAAAACCACTGTAATTAGACCAAATATCTGTCATAGGGCTACTGGTGCCTGCCATTTCTGTAACAGCTCCAGAATTTATAAATTGGTTACGCATCAAATCTTTTTTCCCAATAAATTCTGATGACATAACAGGAATTTGGATCAAACCTTCTTTATCATAACCTGTTGGTCTGTTTTTTGCAAAATCAATTTGGTTCATCACAATCATAGTTCCAATAATTAAGGCTACAGAAACTGTAAATTGTGTAACTACTAATATTTTTCTTGGCAAAGCTGCATATTTTCCTGTTTTAAAAGTGCCTTTTAAAACAGTTACAGGATTAAAAGATGACAAATATAAAGCAGGATAACTGCCTGCTAAAAAAGAAGTAATCACAATAAAAATTAAAGAAACGAACCAAAATTCAAAATCTAACCAAGGAAATAGTATTTCTTTACTTGCTAAATCATTAAAACCATTTAAAAATAACAAAACCAACCCAATTGATAGTACAAATGATAGTACTACAATTAAAAAAGATTCACTTAAAAATTGCGCAATTAATTGACTTCTTTTTGAGCCGATAGATTTACGGATTCCTACTTCAATGGCTCTTTTTTCTGATCTTGCTGTACTTAAATTTACAAAATTAATACAAGCTAATAACAATATAAAAGCACCAATAATTCCAAATAACCAAACGTTTTCAATTCTTCCACCAACTTGCTTCCCATCCTCAAATTTATTACGCAAATACCAATCTTTCATTGGGAATAAAAATATCTGTGGATTAAATTCTGCTTCTTCTGGAGATGCTATTTTTTTAAGATTAATGATTTTTGCTGAAACATTAGCCATTGTTGTGTTTTCGTTAATTTGCGCAAAAAGTTGAAAAGAGTTATTTCCCCAATTTGTTTTTGCATTTTGTACCCAAGGTCTTATAGCCACATAATGATTCCAAGAAGCAATAAAATCTAAATCAGAAAAACTATTATTTTTGGCAATGTTTTTATAAACAGCACTTACAGATAAATCGTCTGTATTATTTACTCTTACAATTTTGCCAATTGGGTTTTCATCTTTAAACAAGGCTTTAGCAGTAGATTCAGCAATCATAATCGATTTTTGATCATCAATTCCGTTTTTTACTCCTGCAATAATTTGTAAACTCAACATATCTGGAGCACCTTTTTGCATAAAATTTCCTTGAAAATTTATATTGATTTCCCCATATTTTAAATACCTGGTTTGCGTCCAAGAAGACATTACCAAATGTTTAAAATTGTCTTCATATTCTTTTCTGATGGCAAATTCTAAAGGCCTTGGAATTGCTTCAGATGTTTCTGTATTTTCATTATACGTTTCGGTTTGCAATACCTGTGCAATTGTATCGTAATTTTCAAAATGATCATTGAAATTTAGTTCATCATTAATCCACAATCCAATGAGTATGGTTGCTGTAATTCCAATCGCTAAACCAGTAATATTAATCAAAGAATATACTTTGTTCTTAATTAAGTTTCTAAGCGCTATTTTTAAATAATTTTTAAACATAATTTTTCTTTTTTTGATTGCTGATTTTTTATTCTGATCGTAAAGAATTTACAGGATTTGCATTAGCTGCTTGCAATGTTTTTGCACTTATAATAATTAAAGCAAACAAAATCATTGCAAAAGCACTCACCACAAAAACCCAAAAACTAATACTGGTTTTATAAGCAAAATTTTGAAGCCAATTGTATGTTCCATACCAAGCAATTGGTGCTGCAATTGCAAAAGCAATGGCTACTAAAATTAAAAACTCCTTACATAGAATTGTATTAATTTGCCATAAAGAAGCCCCCAAAACTTTACGAACCCCAATTTCTTTTACACGTCTATTTGTGGAATAAATTACCAAACCTAATAGCCCTAAACAACTGATTAAAATAGATAAACCTGTTGCCCAGTTTAGCAGTTTAGAAACTTTTTGTTCTCTATTGTAAAATTTTGCAATGGTTTCATCTAAAAACTCAAGTCTCATATTTGTATCTGGATATACCTCTTTATACACATTTTTAATTTTTGCAAGACTATTTTTTAGATTTTCAGAGGAATTACTTTGTAAAGAAATATGTGCTGCTTGAAAATTAGACCATAATGATCTAAACCAATCTCCACGAAAAGCCATAGGTTTAATATCAGATCTTAATGATCGTTGATGAAAATCTTTCATAACTCCAACTATTTGTAAGTTTTCTTCATCATAAACCAAGGTTTGTCCTATTGCATCTTGTGGAGATTTAAACTTGTAAAATTTTCTTGCAGCTTCATTTATTACCAGTTCTTTTACGGTATCATTTCTTTGTACACGACCCGCTAATAATTCAATTTCAAATAATTCTAAAAATTGGGTATCACCTGACATAAATTGAATTTCTCCATACACTTCTTTGCCATCTACCATTCTATTCATATCAGTTGAATTAATACTTGTTGATGCTGGTGGATGACCACCAAGACTAATACTTTTAATAGCTGGAATTGATGATAACTGCTCTTTATACAATTTAATTTTATCGAAACTATCTTCTTCAAGCGGTTTATACACAGAAACAATTGCATCTTTTTTGAAACCCATATCCTTATTCAGTAAAAAATTAATTTGTTTCCCTACCAAAAGTGTAGCAATAATAAAAACCTGTGCTATTGTAAACTGAAATACTGTTAAAAATTTTCTTAACTTAACTTTACTATCTCCAACTCCTAAATGATTTTTTAAAACAGCAGTTGTATTAAATTTTGACAAAACCATTGCTGGATAAAATCCTGATAAAAAAGTAACTACTATTAATAGTAAAACAATTCCTATAACAACAATTGGTACAGTAAATAATTGAAAACTTAAACCTGCAGGCACAAAATCTGAAAATACATTTATTAACCATTTAGAAAGTGCTATTGATAAAATTGAAGATGTTAAGACTAGCAAAAATGTTTCGCCCATAAACTGACCAATTAATTGTTTTCTAGAACTTCCTAACGTTTTTCTGATTCCTATTTCTTTGGCACGTTGTGCAGCTTGAGCCGTATTTAAATTGATAAAATTAATGCAGCCTAACAGCAATAAAAATATGGCAACAAAAATTAAATTTTTTAAAAGTGGTTTACTTGCTCTTCCTTCAGACCAATCGTATAAACCATAATTATCATTAAAGTGTAAATCTGCTAATGGTTGTAATGAGAATATGCGTTCTTCTCCATATTTTATATCATCTTCATCTCTATGTTCTTTAGCAATTAGTTTTAAAGTATTATTAATTGATTCTTTTTTTGAGTTGGTATTTAATTTTACAAATAATTGCGAATTAGAATTTGTATTTCTCCAATTTTTATTTAAAAAATTGCTACGAAGTCTTGTTTGTAAAACGGTTGAATGAGAAATAAATTCTTGAAAAACAAAATCTGACCTGCCTTTGAAGTTCTCTACAATTCCAGTAACTTTTGCATTTATAGAATCATTGTAAATTAAAGTTTTACCTATTATTTCTGATACGTTTGTATTAGGGAAATATTTTGAAGCACGTCTTTCTGTTAAAATTACTTCATTAGGGTTTTGTAAAGTATTATTTTCATCACCTGCTATAAATTTATAATTAAAAATTTTAAAATAATCTTCATCAGCATAAACCACAAATTCTGGTAATTTAAAGGTTAAATTTTTAGTTCTATTTTCAACCTTCATTGGTCTTTCAACATAAAACTCGCTTATAACATCAAAATTAGTATTCTCTTGTATTGCACCTTTTAAAGCCAATGTAACTCCGGAATTAGAAAAATTTCCATCTTGCGTTTTAAAATCAGTAACAATTCTGTAAATTTTATCTCCATCTTTATGAAAATTATCGAACGTATATTCGTAATACACCATTAAACCAATCACAAAAGAAGCACTAAAACCAATGGTCAATCCAATAATATTGATAAATGAAAATACTTTGTTTTTCAAAATATTTCTGAAAGCTATTTTTATATAATTTTTAAACATTTCCTTTTGATTTTTTTGGTTCTGATTATTGGTTTATAACTAAAATAATTTTATTACACCAAAATATTTTCGGTTACTTTTTGTCCATCTAACATTCTAATAATTCTATGGCTATATTTCGCATCGTGTTCACTGTGTGTAACCATAATAATTGTAGTGCCAGCTTCGTTTAAATCGATTAACAAATCCATCACTTCATTACCATTTGCACTGTCTAAATTTCCTGTTGGTTCATCTGCTAAAATCAATTTTGGATTATTTACAACAGCTCTTGCAACTGCAACTCTTTGTTGCTGACCACCAGATAATTGTTGAGGAAAATGATTACGTCTGTGCATAATTTGCATTTTTTCTAACACTTCTTCCACACGTTTTTTTCTTTCTGAAGATTTTACACCTGTGTAAATTAATGGCAACTCTACATTTTCAAAAACCGTTAATTCATCAATCAAATTAAAACTTTGAAACACAAACCCAACATTATGTTTTCTTAATTGCGCACGTTTTCTTTCATTATAACCAGCTACTTCTTCTCCATTAAATTTAAAACTACCAGCATCAGGATCATCTAACAATCCTAAAATGTTTAATAAGGTCGATTTTCCACAACCTGAAGGCCCCATTATTGCCACAAATTCTCCTTTTTTCACTTCAAAAGACAATTTGTTTAAAGCAATGGTTTGTACTTCTTCTGTTTTATAATATTTCTCTAAATCTTTAATTTCTATCATTTTTTTTGGCTTTATTTTATGTTCTCGCAAAGACGCAAAGTTTTTATCTTGTTTCTTGTATCTACTCTATTTTCTATAATCTTTATTCTGTAATCTATTTTCTCTTGTTTCTTGTTTCATTTTTAATCTTGTCTCTTTTCTATTCTCTATCCTCTTTTATCTATTTTCTAAACTCTCTTTTCTCTCTTCTAAGATCTAACGACTAACGTCTATTTTAAAACAATCTGTTCAATTTCGTTAAATGAATCGTAGCTGGAAGTAATCACTTTATCGCCTACATTTAAGCCACTAATAACTTCGTAATATTCTGTATTCTGACTTCCTAATTGAATTTCTACTTTATAAGCTGATGAACCATCTTCACTTAATTTAAAAATCCAATTTCCACCCGTTTTTTGGAAAAAACTACCAACAGGAATTAACATTGCTTCTTTTTCTGCACTTAATGCCACTCTAATTTGTAGATTCTGACCTCTTCTAATTCCTTTAGGAACTTCATTTTCAAAAACCATATCAACTTGAAAACGTCCATTGGTTACTTGTGTAAAAATCTTTTTTATCACTAAAGTGAAATCTTTGTTGTTTAAATTTACTGTCCCTTTTTGACCTGTGTAAATTCTAGAAATATAATGCTGATCAATATCAACTCTCACTTTATAACCTGTTAAAACATCAATTTGACCTAAACGTTCTCCTTTGTTTTTAGATTGACCAATTTCTGCATCTAAAGACGTTAATTGCCCATCAATTGGAGCTCTCACCACTAAATCTTCCACTTTTTTACGCATTAATTTTAACGCACTTTGTGTTCTTTGATACGAATTATTAGCTTGTTCAATTTCTTGTTTTGTAGCAATAGAATCTTCTTGCAAAATTTCATTCGTCAGCTTCATTCTTTGTTTTTGGTAGTTGAAATTGTTTAGAGAAGACTCATAATCTTGTCTGCCAATGGCACCTTTTTCGTACAATTTTGAGTTTAAATCATACAAACGTTTGGCTTCAATCAAAGTATTTTCTACGTCTGTAAATTGATTCAGTCTATTAATGGTATTTTGTCTTGCAGCATTTTGAGAAATTTGCATTTGTGTTAACAAATTATACACAGAAGTTTCTTGGTTGATTAAACTCAACTCCAAATCTGTATTTGCTAATTTTAAAATTGGCTCGCCTTTTTTCATAATTGCGCCATCTTCTACAAATTTTTCTTCCACTCTTCCACCTTCAACAGCATCTAAATAAATGGTTGTTATGGGTAAAACTATTCCACTTACCGGAATATTTTCTTGAAAAACACCCTTTTTTACAGTATTAATTGCAATTCGTTCTTTATCAACAGACAATTTTGCGCCTCCAGAAGTTGCATATATCACATAAATAATCAACATTAAAAGAAGTGCAATTCCACCAATTTTAAGTAATATTGCTGTAGAAAATTTCTTTTTTTCTATTTTGATATCCATTTTTACCTTTTTATTTCCTTTTCTATACAGTCAAGATTATGCCAAAGGATAAACTATTTAATTATCAGTACTTTAAAAAAATAAACAAAAATTAAAGTGTTCGTTTTTGATACACTTCTGTTCGTTTTTGGTACAGATTAAACAGATGAACAGATTTTTTTTGACACGGATTTCACTGTTTTTCAAGCATAAAATGATAAAAAAACTAAAGATTTTTTAGTTTGTAAAATCCATAAAATTCGTGTCTTATTGATTTTATTTTCTATAAATCTGTGTAATCTGTGTCTAATCTTTTTGTTTAAAAAAATCTGTGTAATTCGTAAAATCCGTGTCTTAATTTTTTCCCATCACTTTTATAATTGAAAGATATTATTGTAATATTGTAACTATGGTTTTAAAAAATGCAAAAATTTTAGTAATCGATGATGATGTTGATGTTTTGACAGCAATTCGTCTTTTGCTAAAACCTTTAGTTAGCCAAATTGTAGTTGAGAAAAATCCAAATGCCATTAATTTTCAAATTGAGAGTAAAAAGTTCGATTTAATAATTTTGGATATGAATTTTAACGGACTTGTAAATACAGGCAATGAAGGTATATTCTGGCTGAATACAATAAAAAAATTCAACCCAAATATTGCTGTGGTTTTAATGACTGCTTATGCAGATATAGATTTGGCTATTAGAGGTTTAAAAGAAGGGGCAGCAGATTTTTTAATAAAACCTTGGAAAAATGAAAAGATTATCAATACAATTACTTCCATTTTAAAATCAGAAAAGAAAACAAACGCTAATTTTTCGTCAAATAACATTCCTATAATTGGCGAAAGTGCAATAATGCAAGATGTTTTTCTAAAAATAAAAAAAGTTGGGCCAACAGATGCTAATGTTTTAATTTTAGGCGAAAACGGAACAGGAAAAGATTTAATTGCAAGAGCTTTACACGAAAACTCCAACAGAAATAACAAACCATTTATAAAAGTTGATGTGGGCTCTTTAACAGCAACTTTGTTTGAAAGTGAATTATTTGGTTACAAAAAAGGGGCTTTTACTGGCGCGAATGAAGACAGAAAAGGACGTTTTGAAGCAGCAAATGGTGGAACACTTTTTTTAGATGAAATTGGCAATATTTCTTTGAGTCAGCAAGTGCGTTTGTTAACGATTTTGCAAAATAGACAAGTTACTCCTTTAGGTACTAATACACCAATTAATATTGATATTCGTTTGATTTGTGCCACCAATGAAAACCCAAATGTTTTAGCTGATGAAAAGAAGTTTAGAAAAGATTTAATCTACAGGATTAACACGTTAGATATTACTGTGCCACCTCTTCGCAAAAGAGAAACTGATATTATTTTATTAGCAAAATATTTTTTGAATTTATACGAAGAAAAATACAATAAAACCACTTTTGAATTTGATGCAAGTTTTATAAAAAAACTAAAAAACCACAACTTTCCAGGTAATGTTAGGGAGTTGCAATACATTTTAGAAAGAGCTGTTATTATGACTGATGGCAACGTTTTAAAAGCAGAGGATTTGGTTTTTTCATCTATAGAAAGAACTGTTGAAACCAATATTCCAAAAACTTTAAATTTAGATGATGTTGAAAAAAACACCATCCTTACTGTGTTAGAAAAATACAAAGGAAATATATCAAAATCGGCAAAAGAATTGGGGATTACAAGAGCAGCTTTGTACAGAAGATTGGAGAAATATGAATTATAAAAGTTACATTTTAAAACTCTTCCTTCGGAATTTTATGTTGATTTGCCTAATTTTAGGTTTGATTTACGTTATTGTAAAAAAAGAAGATATTTTATACATTGTGCTTATAAGTTTTGCAATATTGTGTAGTATTCAAAATTTATACACCTTTATAAAAAGACGTTTTGCAGCCATTGATGACTTTTTTGAGGCTGTAAAATACCGTGATTTTTCAAGATGGTTTCCAGAAGATCGTGGGCCAAAAGATATTCGATTTTTATACACAGGTTTTAATGAAGTAAACAGAACTATCAAAGAAATTAACGTTCAAAACGAAACGCAATACATTTATCTTCAGAAAATTTTAGAAATGATTGATGTTGGTATTATTGCCTATAATATTGAAACAGGAGACGTATTATGGTTGAATGATACATTTAAAGAAATTATTGATTTTCCTTCATTTAAAAACATTCGTTTTGTAGAAAACAGAAAACCAGAATTGTATACTATTATTTTTGAAACCTATAATAGAGAACCAAATTCTATTACAATTGCGCTCCAAAATGAGCAGTTAAAAGTTTTAATTTCTGATACTATTTTTCAAATTAAAGAAGATTCTTTTAAATTGGTTATCCTACAAAATATTGATAGTACTTTAAACAAAAATGAGTCTGAAGCCTGGAAAAAATTATTGAGTGTAATGACGCATGAAATAATGAATTCGATTGCGCCAATTTCTTCTTTAGCAGATACTTTACAAAGAAATATTGAATTGAGTTTAGAAAATCCACAAGAAAATTCTTTGGAAATTGAAGACTTAAACGCAGGCATAAAAACGATTAAAAATAGAAGTCAAGGTTTATTAAAATTTGCAAAAACCTACAGAAGTTTAAGCAAAGTAACCCATTTAAACTTACAAAAAGTACAAGTTTCTGAACTTTTTAAGAATATTGAATTATTAATGGCTCCATCAATCAAAGCAAAAAATATTGCTATTGAATTTTCTATATCTTCTAAAAGATTACAATTGGATATTGATGTTCATTTAATAGAACAAGTTATCATTAATTTGATTTTAAATGCAAAAGATGCTTGTCAACAAAAAGAAAATCCACTTATTAAAGTTGAAGCTTCTCAAACACAAAACAGAGCAATTGTTATTAAAGTTTTTGATAATGGTGCAGGAATTCCGAAAGAAATTATGGAGAATATTTTTGTGCCATTCTTTACAAGCAAATCTACAGGAAGTGGTATTGGCTTAAGTCTTTGCAAACAAATTATGTTGTTACACAAAGGCAAAATTTTAGTAAATAGTATCGAAAATGAAGGTACTGTTTTTACACTTACCTTTTAGCTGTATTTGTTAAATACTTGTTAAATAGTAATTTGCGTGCAATTTTTTAAACATAATTACGTCTTAGATAAAGGGTAAGATTTTATCTTATCCTTCTTTTTCATAGCAATTTCCCACTTCTCATTGAGGAGTGGGTTTTTTATTTTTTATATTGATGAGGATTTTCTCTAATTCCTTTTTCAAAAACTTTACGAACAGCTGTTCTTAAATTATTATCTAATCGAAAAAAAATATCTTTAACTTTTTGTGAAGGTCTTCCTCTAAACGTAGTTACATGAAAATTATCATCTTGTAATAAAGATTTTTCTGAAAAATAATAATTAGAAACACAACGCCTTACATCATCTTTTAAAACTTTATTTACAGAATGCCAAGATTTGTCATGAGTGGCCATAACAACCAATCTGTTACATTTACTTTGAACTACAATAGGTTCATTTTTTAAACCATTATTCCATAATTCTAAGTTACCACCATTGTCTAATTCCCAATTTGGTGTCACATAAAACAACAAATTCAAAACGCGCCAAAGATGCCTATCTTTATCATGAGAATTGTCTAAATGCGGACTTAAATAATTATCTTTTGCCATTAAAGATAAACCTCCTGCATACAAGTTTTCATCTGGAATTAAGCTTTCAATTCCACAAATTTCTGAGACTAATTGTACAACTTTGACATCTTGAAAAGCATAAATAACCTCTTCTAAAAGTGCGTTATACTTATCCATTTGATAGGCTATATACTTAAATTCTCTGATATTTTTTCGTTGCTTAGTTTGCGATAATTTTGGAAAGCTCTTGTAAATATCAAGCACTAAACTTTCAGGTAAAAGTTCATCAACATAAAAAAAACCAATTTCTTTTTCCGACTTTAAAAACTGTGCTTTTAAAGTTTCTTTTTCTTTGGTTAATTTATCGGAAATTAAAGTAGCTATTTCTTTTCTATGTATCATTTATTGTTTTTCTTGATAAAAACTTTATATATGCAATACTATAAAAAAAAGGGCTAAACAACACCGAACTTAGGTCAGTTTTTAAATCAATTTCTTCTTTATAGATTTTCCAACTACCTGCTTTAGAAACTCCATCTGAATTGCAGTTTGCAATGATTGTGTTAATTATTTTACAGGAAATAGTGCTTTTGTACAAATATAAATTCAACCAATAATCTGATAAAATTTTATATTTTAAAGGATATTTGATGTCTTTAAAGAGTACTTTTTTATAAAATGTTCCTTGATGATGCAATCCGTTTCTAATCCACATAGAAAAAGACCAAAAAGGCGTTTTAGTCATTTTACTTTTACTGTATACAAAGGGTTTTTTATTGCCTTGATAAACAATAGATCCTGAAATTATGGAATATGTATTATTTGATAAATACTTAGAAACTTCTTGCAAAACAGTTTCGTTATTAAAAAAATCGCCAGTTCCTAAAAAATAAAGCCACTCACCTTTTGCCAAAGAAATACCCTTATTCATGGCATCATAAATTCCTTTATCGACTCTAGATTGATAGAAAAATGGCTTTTCCAACGTATTTAGATAATCTTGAGTTTCAATAGCAGAACCTCCATCAACAATCCAAACTTCAAAATCTTTAAAGTTTTGAACTTTAATGCTATGAATTGTTTTTTGCAATCCTTTAAGATTGTTTAAAACAGGAATTATTATGGATATTTTTGGTTCGATAAAAATATTTATTTAAAATAATTGTCTAACTTTTTACGTTCAATTTCCCAACACAAAACTTCTTTTGCTTTCTGTTGATTTTGCTTTATTTCAGCTAATAAAACCTTATCATTTAAAAGGTTATTAATGCTTTTTGCAATATTTTCTGGTTGATAATCATCCACCAAAACACCTACTTTATATTCATTTATAATTCTTGAAATTTCTGGCATATTCCCAGCAATAATTGGTATTTCTGCATGAATATAATCAAACAATTTATTAGGCAAAGAATATTTAAAGCTCAATCCTAAAGGTTCTTCTAAAACCATTCCTAAAGTTGCTAGTTTTGTATAATTGAATAATTTTTCTCTTTTAATTCTCCCTAAAAAATGAACTCTATCTTGCATTTGCTGTTCAGCAACTAAAGCTCTTAATTCTGCTTTTACTTTCCCATAACCAATGATTATCAAATCTAAATTATCAATAAAATGCAAAGCTTTTATCATCGGTTCTAAACCTCTCCCAGGATTTAAAACTCCTTGGTATAAAATGGTTCTATTTTTTGTTGGGAAACTAACCTCATCAACTTCTAAAATATCTTTTTTTAAAGGAATGTTTCGAATCAGACCCATGTTATTTTGATATTTTGCACTATAAAACTCTGCAATAGATTGACTAACTGTATACGAATTTTGAACTTTTGGCAGGAAAAAATCTTCTAATTTTCTCCAAAAACCTTGTACAAATTTTCTTCCTTGCAATTCTGGACCTTCAGAAAAAAGTTCGTGACTATCATACACCAATGTTATATTTTTTAGCTTACTGATAAAAAAACAAGCTGGCAACGTATCTAAATCATTTGCTAAAATATAATCGTATTTTTTTAAAAGTAAATGGAAAAATAAACGAATATTAAACTCAGCATAAAACCAAACTTCGTTGTTAAAAAAATGCTTTTTCCTGATTATTTTATACGCACGTTTTACAGAAATTGTATTTGGTAAAATTCTACCATACACATCAATTTCAAAATTTTTATCAATTAAATAACTGCAAATTTTATGCACTCGATAATCGGTTGAAATATCATTTGTAACTGCAACAAAAATTTTCTTTTTTATCAATTTTGATACCTAAAATTATATCTTATGTAAGACACGTATTTCACAAATTACACTAAAAAATTCGTGTCTCATTATTACTTCCTTATTAAACTGTAGCCTGCTGCACAACTTCAAACAACTCCCCTGCTTCTACTTTTAAAGTTGCGTGTTTATACTTTACAATTAATTGATAATCATGTGTTGCCATTAAAATGGTTTTACCACTTTTATGAATTTTATTTAAAAGTTCCATAACTTCCAAAGAAGTTTTTGGATCTAAATTTCCTGTAGGTTCGTCTGCCAAAATTAATTCTGGATCGTTTAACAAAGCCCTTGCAATAGCAACTCTTTGCTGTTCTCCTCCAGAAAGTTCGAATGTGTTTTTGTAATGTTGAGACTGCATCCCAACTTTCTCTAAAACTTCATTAATTTTTGCTTTAATCTCGTCTTTATTTTTCCAACCTGTAGCTTTTAAAACAAACTCTAAATTTCCAAAAACGGTTCTATCACTTAACAATTTAAAATCTTGAAAAACGATGCCTATTTTTCTTCTCAAGTAAGGAATTTCTTTCTCTTTTAGATTTTTTAAATCAAAATCTACAATAGAGCCAATACCTTCTTGCAGTTTTAAATCGCCATAAAGTGTTTTCATTAAACTACTTTTTCCACTACCTGTTTTACCTATCAAATAATAAAAATCTCCTTTGTTAATGGTTAAATTAACTTTAGATATTACCAAATTTTCTCTTTGATAAATGGCTGCATTCTCTAAATGTAAAACTGGTTTGTCCATAAAATTAGTAGTTTATACAAACTTATTAGTTTCTAATGATTTTAGAACATTAAATTTGAAAAATTCTTACTTTTGATGTAAAATATTTTAAACCTTTTTTAAATGGTCATCCAACAAAATTTAAAAACGTTCGTTTAATAGATTATAACCAAAACAATTGTATGAAATTTCGATGTATCAAAAAACATATTTTATCGTATTTCTTTTTTATAACTTCTTTTGTGATGTTATCGCAACAAACTGTTATAGATGCTAATATAGTTTCCGACTTTAATAATGCTTTAAAACTTTATAATAATAAAGCGTATGCTGCTGCTCAAAAAGGGTTTGAAAAAGTACAACAAACAGCTAAAGTAAGTTCTAGTTTACAAGCAGATGCAACGTATTATGATGCTATGTGTGCTGTAAAACTAAACCAAACAGATGCAGATAAAAAAGTGTTGAATTTTGTTGATGAAAACCCAACAAGCAATAAAAAAAACAAAGCTTTTTTTAATGTTGCCAACTATTATTTTGCCAATAAAAAAGCGGCTCATGCTTTAAAATGGTACGAAAAAGTAAATACAGGTTTATTATCCGAAGAAAATAAAATTGAATTAAACTTTAAAATGGGTTATGGTTTATTAGTTGCAAAAAAATACGAACTATCTAAAGATAAGTTTTTACCATTAATAAACGATGCAAAATACGGAAACGACTCTAGGTATTATTATGGTTTTATCGCTTATAAATTAGAAGATTATGGTATTGCTGCTTCCACTTTAAAACAAATTGAAAATGATAAAACGTACAAAGCAGAAATATCTTACTATTTATTAGATATTAGCTTTAAAGCTGGGCAATTTGAAAAATGTATAGAAGTTGGCACCGAACTTTTAAAAACTGCCAGAAGAAATGACATTTCTGAAATTTCTAAAATTATTGGCGAGAGTTATTTTAATTTAGAAAAATATGCTGAATCAATTCCTTATTTAAAAGCATATACAGGTAAAGGTGGCAAGTTAAATAATACAGATTATTATCAATTAGGCTATGCGTATTATAAACAAAACGATTTTGAAACTGCCATAAGTTATTTTAATAAAATTATTGATGAAAAAAATATGGTTTCGCAAAATGCCTATTATCATTTAGCTGAATGTTATTTAAATATTGATAAAAAAACGGAAGCTTTGAATGCGTTTAAAACCGCAAGCGAAATGAGTTTTAACATAAATATTCAACAAGATGCTGCTTTAAATTACGCAAAATTAAGTTATGAGGAAGGCAATCCTTTTGAAAACGTTACCGATGTTTTACAAAATTATTTAAAAAACTATCCAAACTCAAAATCTTATAATGATATTAATGAATTGGTGGTTTCATCGTTTATAAATCAACAAGATTTTGAAGGTGCCGTACAATTTTTATCTAAAAAAAATACGCAAGAAAATATTGCTATGGCATCTGAAGTTGCCTTGTATAGAGGTATTCAATTATTTAATGAGCAAAAATTACAAGAAGCGTTGCCATATTTTATAAAAGGAAAAAGTTCTTCAGAAACAGAAATTAATCAAAAATCGAATTATTGGGAAGCAGAAACTTTGTATCAATTAGCAAATTACGAAGACGCTTTAAATAAGTTTATCAACTTTAATAATCGTTTAAAAAATAGTAACAGTAGTGCTTTTCCTTTATTAGAATACAATATAGGTTATGCTCACTTTAAGTTAAAAGATTATGAAAAAGCGGCAAAAACATTTACTGTTTTTTTAGAAAAAAGAAATTTAGAGATTGATTTAAAAAACGACACTTATATTCGTTTAGGAGATAGTTATTTTGCTACAAAAAACTATTTAGAGGCTTTAAAAGCTTATCAAAATGTAGTAAATAATGAGGGAATTGAAGCTGATTATGCTCAATATCAAATAGGAATGAGTTATGGTTTTAAGGAGTTAGATGATCAGAAAATTGAAGCATTAACTAATGTTGTAAACAAGTATCCAACATCTAATTTAAAAGATGATGCTTTGTATCAACTTGCAAATACCTACACAAAAATTAGAAACAATCAAAAAGCACATGAAGCTTATGAAAGATTGTTAGCGAAACATCCTAAAAGCGCCTTTTTACCAAAAGCTTTGGTTCGCCAAGGTTTGTTGTATTATAATGATAATGAAAACAGAAAAGCTTTAGAAAAATTTAAATTAACAACAAGTAAATTTCCTAATTCTGCTGATGCTCTTGAAGCTGTAAGAAATGCAAAAAATATTTATGTTGATGAGGATAATTTAGATGGTTATGTAAAATGGACTAAAACCTTAAAATTTGTTGATGTATCTGATTCTGAATTAGAAAACTCAACCTTTGCAATTGCAGAACGTAAATACTTTGAAGGCAAAAATAATAGCACTATTCTTAGTTTAAGAAAATACTTGAGCAGTTTTCCGAATGGTAAAAATCAACTAAAAGCAACGTATTATTTAGCAGATTTACTATTTAAAGAAAAAATGTATTCAGAAGCAATCGAAAAATATAAGATTGTTTTAGAGGCAGGACAAAGTGAATTTAGTGAAGATGTTCTAGCAAAATTATCTCTAATTTACTTGCAAAGAGAAGATTTTAATGGCGCAATTCCGTTGTTAGAAAGGTTGGAAAGAGAAGCTTACATTACTGAGAACATTCTGTACGCTCAAAGTAATTTAATGAAAGGGTATTCAACTACAAAAGCATATAATTTGGCCATAGAATATGCAGAAAAAATATTAGCCAAAAATAAATTAGATGATAATTTAAAGTTAGATGCTAAAACTGTAATTGCTAGAACTTCTTTTGTAAAGTTAGATCTAAAAAAAGCAGAAAAATTTTACAAACAGGTTGAAGAAATTGCAACTGGAGAGCTAAAAGCAGAAACTTTGTATTTTAATGCGTATTTCAAAAATTTAAACAAAGAATATGAAGCTTCTAACAAAGTTGTACAAGAATTAATTGCTACCTATTCTAATTACAAATATTGGGGTGTAAAAAGCTATGTAGTTATGGCTAAAAATTACTATGAATTAAAAGATATATATCAAGCAACTTTTATATTAGAAAACGTAATTAAAAATTTTACACAATTCGAAGATATTGTAAAAGATGCTGAATTAGAGCTTGCCAAAATAAAAGAAAACGAAGCCAAAACAAATAATTCTATAACTCCACAAACTAAAAATTAATGAAAAAAGGCTTTCTTATATTTTTATTTTCCTTAGGATTTTTGAGCGCAAATGCTCAAACAGAAGTTCCTGTAAAACAAAAAGATACTGTAAAAACCGAGATTGTAGAAGTTATTACAACTTACAACCCAGAAATTGCAGATGCTAATAAAATTAAAAAAAATCCGACTTTAAAATTATTGGATAAAAGTCAGAAGAAGAAATTAGAGTACGCAATTTTTTCTGCGCCTGTTGCTTCTACTTTTATTCCTAAAAGTGGGGTTGTAAAAGGGATTGATGTGGGTATAAAAGAACGAATTTTCGGCAATTACATAGCTGCTGGTTTTGGTAATTATTTTTCACCATATCTTGAAGCTTTTATTCATAGTCAAACTCGTTTTCAAAGTGAATTCGGTTTGTCTGCAAAATATGCTGCTTCTTTTAATAATATTGATAATACTGTTTTAGATAGTAATTTTTCTAACTTTTTAGCAAGTCTTTTCTACAAACAAGAAGAACGTTATTTCGACTGGAAAGTAACTTTAAATTCTGAAAGAAATAATTACAATTGGTATGGTATAAAAGACAATACTTTTCTTGATACTGTGATAGATAATATTCAAGAAAACCAAACCTATAATTATTTTAATATTGTTGGTGAAGTAGATTTTTTAGATTCTTATATTGATAAAAGTACGTTATCAATTGCTTATTTTTCTGATGATTTTAGCAGCAAAGAGTTTCTTATCAACCTAAACACAAATTTTGATTTACCTATTGATTTTATCAGCAGAAACTTAAACAACTTAAAAGTAAATACATCTTTAGAGTTTTTAAACGGTTCTTTTGAAAGCGATTATCAAAATCAAAATGAAGTAAATTATTCTATTTTTACAGCAAGCATAAACCCTGAATACACTACAACATTTAGTGGATTTGCCTTAAAATTAGGAACAAAACTTTTTGCTTCATTTGATTCAGAAAACAGTGTAAATCATTTTTTAATATATCCAGATATTAAAATTCAAAAAACAATTATTAAAGAACAATTAAATGTGTATGCTGGAGTTTTTGGTGATTTTCACACGAATACTTACAGAGAATTTGCAGCAGAAAATCCGTTTATTTCTCCAACACAATTTATAACCCAAACAGCAGAAAAATACAACGCTTTTATAGGATTTAATGGTGTTCTTAACAAAGACCTTAGTTTTAATATTTCTGCCAACATAAAAGAAGAAGAAGACAAAGCATTGTTTGTAAGAAACAACTCAAAATCTAATGGAATAACAAATACTGCAAACGGATCTGAATTAAAAGGTTTTGAATATGGAAACTCGTTTTCTGTTATTTATGATGACGTAAAAACCACTTCAATTTTTGCAGAATTAGCATATGATTTTAACAAAAACCTAGAAGTATCAACCAACATTCAATTTGATAATTTTAACATGGCAACTTTAACAGAAGCTTGGAATTTACCAACCGTTCAAACAACAGTTTCTGCTAAATACACAACCAACAAATGGTTTGCCACAACTAATATTTTTTATATTGGAGAAAGAAAAGACGTTTTATACAGTGCTGTTTCACCTTCTAATTTGAGTGGGATACAAACATTAAATTCTTTTGTTGATGTTAATTTAAATGGAGGCTATCATTTTAATAATCAATTTTCTGCATTTTTAAAATTAAACAATGTTTTAAATACAGATTATCAACGTTTCGCTAATTTTAATGTGCAAGGGTTTCAAATTTTAGGTGGTATTACCTATAAGTTTGATTTTTAAAAACCTACCATTTAACGATTCTTAATAACAAGTAAACTAAAATATATATAAGTTAAAATCACTTTTTGCTTATATTTACACCCTATGTTTTATTATATATTAATTGCTTTTCAAGCATTTTGTATTTTTCATGTTTATAAAAGTAGAAACGAGAACTACTGGTACTTTGTCATCTTTTTAGTACCTTTAATTGGGTCGTTAATATACCTTTTTTCGCAGATTATAAATAAAAATAACATTAAAAAAACTAAAAATAAACTTACTGAAGTTGTAAATCCCACAAAAAAAATCAAAGATTTAGAACAAAAACTAGCTATTTCAGATACCTTTCAAAATAAAATATATCTTGCTGATGAATATAAAAACCAGAAAGATTATAACAATGCTATTTTATATTACGAAAAAGCTTTAGAAGGTAAATTTAAAAACAACTCCCATACTATCAATAAAGTTTTAAAGTGTTATTTCGAAATAAAAAACTATAGCAAAGTTGTAGAATATGCCAAGAAAATTCCACTAGACACCTCTTTTAAAGGTTCTATTTGTATACATGCATTGGCTTTAGAGAAATGTAACTTTTTTGAAGAAGCCGAATTACAATTCAGAAAGACAAATATTCGCTATTCCAATTATGGAGAAAGGTTACAATTATCAGAATTTTTAGTAAGAATTGGTAAACAACAAGAAGCTAAAGTAGTCTTAGAAGAAATTATTGGCGAAATTGATAATATGACCGAAATTAATCAAAAAAAATATCGCGTTATTTATCTTGAATCTAGAAAATTGTTAAAAAGTATTTAGGTTTAGAAACAAAATTAATTCAACATTTTCCAAAGCTTATCTTTTAATTCTTGTAAGCCAATTTCTGCAACAGAAGAAATAAATAAAGCTTCAACTCCTTTTGGCAGCTCTGCTTTTATTTCTGCTTGCAATTCCTCATCTAACATATCTGATTTAGAAACAGCCAATAAGCGATCTTTATCTAACAATTCTGGATTGTGCTTTTTAAGCTCATTTAAGAGTATTTCATATTCTTTATTAATATCATCTGAATCTGCAGGAATTAAGAATAACAAAGCCGAATTACGCTCAATATGTCTTAAAAAACGATGTCCTAAACCTTTCCCTTCAGCAGCACCTTCTATAATTCCAGGAATATCTGCCATTACAAAAGTTTGATGATTTCTGTGTTCTACAATTCCTAAATTAGGTTTTAAAGTTGTAAAAGCATAATCTGCAATTTTAGGTTTTGCTGCTGTTAAAACTGATAATAAAGTTGATTTACCCGCATTTGGAAAACCAACTAAACCAACATCAGCTAACAATTTTAACTCCATTCTAAACCAACCATCTAAACCATCTACACCTGGTTGTGCATATCTTGGTGTTTGGTTTGTTGATGTTTTAAAATTCCAGTTTCCAAGACCTCCTTTACCACCTTTTAATAAAATAACTTCTTTTCCATGTTCCGTTATTTCTAAAATTACTTCGTCTGTATCTGCGTCTTTGATAATGGTTCCTAAAGGCACATCAATGTATACATCTGCTGCATCTGCACCAGAGCTTCTACTTGCGCTTCCTGCTCCACCACCCTCTGCTCTAAAGTGTCTTTTGAATTTTAAATGAAACAACGTCCACATATTTTTGTCTCCACGCAAAATAATATGTCCTCCACGTCCACCATCTCCTCCATCAGGACCACCTTTGGTTATAAACTTTTCTCTATGCAAATGCACAGATCCTTGACCTCCTTTTCCAGAAGATGCGTAAATTTTAATATAGTCAACAAAGTTACCTTCTGTCATTATTTCTACTTTTTAAAAACAGATTCAAAATAGCTAACAACCACTAGTTGTTCTCCTTTAAATTTCAAATCTTCAGTCAATTTTTTATTGTGTACTTATTTAATTGTTGAAAAGTGTAATTGTTAAGATGCGTTTAAACAATTAAACATTTTAACAGATAAACATTTTACAATTTATCAAATACTTCAGCAATTCTTTCTGTGATCTCTTTTATAGAGCCCACTCCATTAATTCCATAATATTTATCTTGCTCTTCAAAATAATTTTTTAGAATTGATGTTTTTGTATTGTATTCGTTAAAACGATTTCTAATTTTTGCTTCATCAGTATCGTCTGTTCTTCCACTCGTTTTTCCTCTTTCTAACAAACGAGTTACTAAAATATCTTCAGGAACTTCTAAAGCAATCATTCCATTAATTTGCTCGCCTTTATCAGCTAAAAAAGCGTCTAAGGCTACTGCTTGAGATTGTGTTCTTGGAAAACCATCAAAAATAAAACCATTTGCATCTGCATTTTTTTCTACTTCTGCTTTTAGCATATCTATAGTTACTTCGTCTGGCACTAAATCTCCTTGGTCCATATATTCTTTTGCTAACAAACCTAATTCTGTAGCATTTTTAATATTAAAACGAAATACATCTCCTGTAGAAATATGTATTAAATTATACATGTCTTTTAAAAATGTAGCTTGCGTTCCTTTCCCTGCTCCTGGAGGTCCAAATAATACGATGTTTTTCATTGTAGGTTTTGTTGATAATTGATATATTGATGCATAATTTCTTCCTAATCCATTGTAATCCAAACCATAACCTACAATAAATTTGTCTGCTATATTTTTACCAATATAATCTATTGGGAGTTCTTTTCTAAACACATCTGGCTTAAAAAACAACGAAACTACTTTTAATTTTTTTACATTTTTGTCTCTAAAAATATCATAAATTTCTTGCAAAGTTGCACCTGTATCTATAATATCTTCTAAAATTATAACAGTTCTTCCTGTTAAATCTTCATTAATACCAACTAAATGTTTTACTTTTTCTGATGAAGTTGTGCCTTGATAAGAGGCTAACTTTACAAAAGATACTTCACAATTTCCTTTATATTCTCTTATAAAATCAGCAGCAAATAAAAAACAGCCATTTAAAATACCCACAAAAACTGGTATTTCATCATTTGGTAAATCTGCTTTAACTTGATGTGCTAATTGTTTTACAATTCGAGTAATTTCATCCTTATGGATATAAGGTTTAAAATATAAATCGTCAAGTTTTATAATATTCATAAGAATGCAAATATAATAGCTATATGTTAAAGTAAAAAACCGTTTTCTTATACTGAACTTATTTAAGTGTCGTATAAGAAAACGGGTTTAAATTATAATAATTAGATGGTTATTCTTTATCGTCTTTTTTAGTAGTATCATACATAATTGGTGTTGCCACAAATATAGACGAATACGTACCTACAATAATACCTACAATTAATGCAAACATAAATCCTTTAATAGAATCTCCTCCGAAAAAGAAAATTGCTAACATAACCAACAAGGTTGTTAAAGAAGTATTTATTGTTCTTCCTAAAGTTTTGTTGATTGCATCATTAATTAAAACATTTCGTTTACCAATTCTCTCGTTTGTAAATTCTCTAATTCTATCGAAAATAATAACGGTATCATTTAAAGAGTATCCAACAACTGTTAATATGGCTGCAATAAAAGATTGATCTATTTCCATATCAAAAGGCATGATATTGTATGCAATTGAAAATACACCTAATACTAATAATACATCATGAAAAACTGCTGCAACTGCACCAAAACTATAAGATATTTTTCTAAAACGTAATAAAATATATAAGAACACAATTAGTAAAGAACCAAATACAGAATATAAAGCTGATGTTTTAATATCATCTGCAATAGTAGGTTCTACTTTCATGTAACTCATAACTCCAGCTCCGTTTTTCTCAAAACCTGGTTTAAAGTTTTCGTAAGTGGTAGTTCCTAAATAAGATTTTAAACCAGTATATAAAGTGTTTTGAACATCTTCATCTACTTCTTGACCTTCTTCTTCAATCTTATAAGCTGTTGTTATTTTCAATTGATTATCATCTCCATATGTTTTTACTTCTGGAGCTGTACCAAATGAAGCTTTTAAACTTTCTGCTACTTCTGTTGCATTCATAGACTGCTCAAAACGAACAACGTAAGATCTTCCTCCTTTAAAATCTACTCCCTGTTTTAAACCAACTGTAAAAATAGAAATAAGACTAATGATAATTAATGTACCAGAAATAACATAAGCAACTTTACGTTTCTTAATATATTGAATGTTAATTTTTTCGAACCATCCTTTAGAAACTGATGTATTGAATGTTAAGTTAGCACCTTTGTTAACAGCACCATCAATTAAAATACGCGTAATAAATACAGCCGTAAATAATGATGTTAAAATACCGATTATTAATGTTAAGGCAAATCCTTTAATTGGTCCTGTTCCAAAAACATATAAAATAACACCTGTTAATAAAGTTGTAATGTTTGCATCAATAATTGCAGATAAAGCTCCTTTAATAGAGAAACCTTCTTCTACAGATTGTTTTAAACCTTTTTTAGCATTCAATGCTTCTTTAATTCTTTCAAAGATAATTACGTTGGCATCCACACACATACCAATTGTTAGAATAATACCTGCAATTCCAGGTAACGTTAACACTGCATTAAACGACGCTAAAATTCCGAAAATAAAGATGATGTTTACAATTAAAGCAATATCTGCATAGATTCCTGCTTTTCCATAATATAAAATCATCCAAAGTAGTACTATTAAAATTGCAATACCAAAAGAGATAAAACTTGCATCAATTGCTTCTTGTCCTAAAGATGGCCCAACAACTTCTGCTTGAATAATTCTTGCAGCAGCAGGTAATTTACCAGCTTTTAATACTGTAGAAATATCTTCTGCTTCTGCAACTGTCATAGTTCCTCCAGAAATAGAAGTTCTACCTCCAGTAATTGCCTGGTTTACAGAAGGTGCAGTGTACACATAATCGTCTAGAACAACAGCAACAAAATTACCAACATTATCTGCTGTCATTTTTGCCCATTGTTTTGTTCCAGAACTATTCATTGTCATGCTAACTTCTGGCTTATTCAATTGGTCAAAAACCTGACCAGCATCTAAAATAACATCACCTTCAATAGTTGGTTTGTCATTTCTGTTTCCTTTAATTGCATATAACTCAATTAACTCAGCAGTTCCATCTGTACTTGTATTAGACTTGTAATTCCATAAGAATTTAGCATACTTTAGTTCGTTTGGTAATAAAGCTCTAATTTCTTTTCTTTTTAATAAATCATTTACAGTAGTAGTATCTAAAACATTAGCTTGTGCAACTACAGAGCTTAACTGTTGCTGAGATTGTGCAACATTTGGCATTAAATACGTAAATAAATTCTTTTGATTTTCTTCGGAAGCATCTAAATCATCACCTAATAAATCGTCAATATCATCTTTTTTAATGGTATCGTTTTCTTGCTCGTTAACTGTTTTAACGTTTAATAATTCAGCAACTTTTGCATTCGCTTCAAAGAAAAAGTTTTGAACCTCTGCATTGGTATGCACTTCCCAAAACTGTAATTCAGCTTTACTCGTAATTAATCTTATAACACGATCAATATCTCTTGCTCCTGGTAATTCAATTTGAATTCTACCAGAATTACCAATTCTTTGAATACTTGGTTGCGTTACCCCAAACTTATCAATTCTACTTCTTAAAACTTCAAAAGCAGTACCAATAGAACTGTTAATTTCTTCTTGCAAAGTTTCTCTTACAGTAATATTTGCTTCATCAAAAGATATTTTTTCGCTTAAAGCTTTTGTACCAAAAATAGAAGGATCACTTAATTTTGTAGTTCCAGCTACTTTTTCAAATTCCTCAAAAAATAAATCTAAGTAATTAGCATTACTATTTTTCTGAGCTTCATCTGCAGCAAGTAATGCTTTATTAAAGGCTTCGTTTTGAGACTCGTTAGATAAACTGATTAAAACTTCTTTTACAGAAATTTGTAAAATAGCGTTAATACCTCCTTTTAAATCAAGACCAAGATTCATCTCTTTGTCTTTCACATCATTATAAGAATAAGAAGCGATTCCTAAATCTATAATATTTTTGTTGGCAACACTGTCTAAATATTTTCCTTCAGATTTTGCGATTTCTCTTACATTTTCATCTGGATGTAAATTTTTAGCATATGCTACTGCATCATCTTCTACTTTGTTTGCTAAAAATGTAAATGATAATTGGTATAAACTCACTAATCCAAAAAGGATTGCGAATACCTTAATAAGTCCTTTGTTTTGCATTCTATTTATAGTTGTTTGTTAGTCAAAAAATTAAAACGGGCAAATATATAACTTCTCGTACTTTTTGACAATGATTTATTTTAATGATTTTTTTTTGAGTAATAAAGTTAATACTCAAGTGTAAATGGCGATTATTAGTATTTAAAATCTGCCAAATACAAAATTTAGCTATTGAAGTGTATTGGGCCAGCCCTAACCTCTGGTTTGCAATGAGGTTTGTTGTCTTTAACTATAGAAAGACTTTTATGAAACGTATAGCATGTTTTAAAAACCTTGTTAGCTTCTTTAACTTGAACATTTGCTAATGACGCATAGTTTTGATTTGTTGAAAACCTTTGTGCATCATATTTAATTTCTAAAACAGCATTTTTATCTGAATTCGATAATTCAACATCGGTATTTAGCTCATAAACATCTAAATTATAACTAGAGGTTGATTTTGAAAAAGGAAAATTTTCTTGTTGTTTTTTTGAAGAATTTTGAAGACCTAATAAATCATCTTCTGAAAGAATTTCTTTAATATCGGAAGCATTTACAACACTAAAATAAGAGATTTTTAAAGCGCCTTTTTTAGTTTCTTTAACCTCAATATTGGTTGCACCTGCTCTAAGTAACTTTTCTTTTACATCAAAAATGGTATTGTCTATGTTTTTTTTGTGATTTTTTACACCAACAAATTCAAGAACAATTTCTTGATTAGGTTCGTATACTTTATCTTGGAAAGCTCCAAAACAAAGGCAAAAAAATAATAAAGCACCAATAAACCACTTTGCTTTCATGCTCCAAATATATATAAAAAAGATGGGTTTGTTCTTTAGAAATTTAGAATCTTAATTATTTTAAAATTTAATTTTATTAATTGAGTATATTTAGTCTTTATAAAAAATAAAATCGAACATAAGTTAAAAATATGACACACCTATCTGATATAGAAATTGCACAAGCAAAACAATTACAACATATAAAATCAATCGCAGAAAAATTACATATTATAGAAGACGATTTAGAAATGTATGGTAAATACAAAGCTAAATTGCCTTTATTTTTAATTGACGATGCTAAAATTGCCAAAAACAATTTAGTCTTAGTAACTGCATTAACACCAACACCAGCAGGTGAAGGGAAAACAACAGTTTCAATTGGTTTAACAGAAGGTTTAAATAAAATAGGAAAACAAGCAACTGTGGTTTTAAGAGAGCCTTCTCTAGGTCCCGTTTTTGGTATAAAAGGTGGTGCAGCAGGTGGTGGTTATTCTCAAGTTGTGCCCATGGAAGATATCAACTTGCACTTTACAGGCGATTTTAATGCAGTAGAAAAAGCCAACAATTTATTAGCTGCTTTAATTGATAATAACATTCAAAGTAAAACAAACAATTTAAATATTGATCCAAGAACTATTCTTTGGAAACGTGTTATCGATATGAACGATCGTGCTTTGAGAGATATTACTATTGGCTTAGGAGGCACAGCTAATGGTGTGCCAAGACAAGATGGTTTTAATATAACTCCTGCATCAGAAGTTATGGCAATTTTATGTATGGCAACAAATTTAGAAAACTTAAAAAAACGTTTGGGTGATATTTTTATTGGTTTTACTTATGATAATACTCCTGTTTTTGCCAGAGATTTAAAAGCAGAAAATGCCATGGCTATATTATTAAAAGATGCTATAAAACCAAATTTGGTGCAAACTTTAGAGGAAAATCCAGCAATTATTCATGGAGGTCCTTTTGCGAATATTGCACAAGGAACCAATACAATTATTGCCACAAAAATGGGCTTATCTCTTTCTAATTATGTAGTTACAGAAGCTGGTTTTGGTGCAGATTTAGGAGCAGAAAAATTTTTAAATATAAAATCTCAGTTCGCAGGTTTAAATCCTAAATGTGTTGTTTTAGTTGCAACCTTAAGAGCTTTACGTCATCATGGAGGTGCTAAAGCAGCTGCTTACAATACTGCAGATTTAGAGAAAGTAAAAGAGGGATTCAAAAATTTAGAAAAACACATCGAAAATATTCGCAAGTTTAACATTGAACCAGTGGTTGCAATTAATTCTTTTGTTTCAGATACTGATGAAGAAATTCAGTTTGTAATTGAAAAATGCGCTAGCTTAGGAGTTACTGCTGTTGTATCTGAAGGTTGGGTAAAAGGAGGTGAAGGCACAAGAAATTTAGCCAAAGCTGTAGTTGATGTGGTAGAAAATAAAGCCACACAATACAAACCTTTGTATGATTGGAAATCACCAATAACTGATAAAATAGAAATTATTGCAAAAGAAATTTACGGAGCAGAAAAAGTTGTTTTCGATAATAAAGCACTTTTAAATTTAAAAAGAATTGATAGATTAGGATTTAATGATTTTGCTGTGTGTATGGCAAAAACGCAGAAATCTTTTTCTGATGATGATAAATTAATTGGAAGACCAACAGGATTTTCAATTACAGTTCGTGAGATAGAGATTGCAGCAGGTGCCCAATTTGTAATTCCTATTCTTGGTAAAATGATGCGAATGCCTGGTTTACCCTCAATTCCTGCATCAGAACATATGAATATTGATAATGATGGCGTAATTTCTGGATTGTCTTAAAACCCCTTTTAATTCCCCAAAGGGGAAATTTAGCTTTTTCAAATATTTATTTTTTTTGTTTTTTTTTTAAATGTTAACGTCAGACCTCACAGGTTTTTAAAACCTGTGAGGTCTTTTTAACTGGAAACAACAACTTAATTCACTTTTCTACTCATTTTTTAAAATCAATGTAATACTTATTCTTATTTCACTATAAGAAACTTCTTCACTTAATTTTTCATAAATTGGTTTTAGCTCAATTTTTCTATTCAAATCATTAAAAGCTACTCTAACTTTTTCGATGGTTTCTTGGGTTACATATTTTTCTAAATCGATGTCTTTTCCCTCAGCATATAATTGAGATAAGTGCGAAAAGATTGTAGTAATCGATAATTCTCTTTTTTCTGCAATTTCTGCAGGACTGAATCCTTCTTTATAATAATTATACGTTTTACTGGTTGTAGGTACTTTTCTAGGTTTTGCAACCGCTTTAAATTTACGAATCACATCAATAAATTCAGCTCCATATTTTTCCATTTTATTCATACCAACTCCAGAGATTGCTAAAAACTCATTTTCTGTTGTTGGCAATGCACTTGCCATTAATTTTAAAGTTTTATCACTAAAAACAATATAGGCAGGCATATTTTCTTCTTTTGCAATGGCATATCTTATCTTTTTGAGTTCCGTAAATACATCTTTATTTACTTCGCCTTCAGTAACAATTTTTAAAGTTTTTTGAACTTTCTTTTTATCTGCAGGAGCTACAGGTGTTGTTAAACGTATTTTTTTATCACCTTTTAAAACTTGCCAACCAATAGTTGTTATTTTTAAGGCAGAACTTTCTGCGTACATAATTTCTATCAAACCTTGGTTTGCCATTTGAATTACATAATCTCGCCAATCAAAAAAACTTACATCTTTCCCTACTCCATAAGTTTTTAAGCTTGCATAGTTTTTTTCATGAATATCTGCATTATTACTTCCTCTCAAGACATTTATTAGCATTGTAATTCCGTCTTTCTCACCCATTCTTACAATTCCAGAAAGTGCTTTTTGAGCTAAAATTGTACCATCAAAATCTTTAGGCGGATTTTCACAAACATCACAATTACCACAATTTTCTGATAAATGTTCTCCAAAATAGGATAACAAAATTTTTCTTCTGCAAGATTTCGCTTCTGCAAATTGCAACATTCTATTGAGTTTTTCTTTTTGCATCACTACATTTGCTCCTTGATCTGCAAACTGACTGTACAAAACAAAATCTCTCATATTAAAGTAAAGCAACGTTTCTGATGGCAAACCATCTCTTCCTGCTCTACCAATTTCTTGATAATATCCTTCTAAATTTTTTGGTAAATTATAATGAATTACAAAACGCACGTTCGATTTGTCAATACCCATTCCAAAAGCAATGGTTGCCACAATTATTTTTATTTCATCATTGATAAAGTCGGTTTGTGTTTGCTCTCTTTCTTCATTGTCCATTCCTGCATGATAAAACGCAACAGAATGGCCTTCTTGTTTTAAATAACTTGCAACTTCTTCTGTGTTTTTTCGGCTTAAACAATAAATAATGCCACTTTCATTTTTTCGCCTTTCTATAAAATTAGCGATTTCTTGCAGTTTTTTTCTTTTTTGAACTTGTCCACGAACATCGATACTCAGATTTTTCCTATCGAAAGAAGAGATAAATAATTTTGATTTTCTCAGCCCTAATTGTGCTTCAATATCTTTTCTGGCGGATTTATCTGCAGTAGCTGTTAATGCCATAAAAGGTACATTTGGCAGCGAATTTCTAAATACTTTAAGCTGTGTGTATTCTGGTCTAAAATCATGACCCCACATACTTACACAATGTGCTTCATCAATAGCAACTAATTTTATATTGAGTTGTTTTAACCAAGTATTACTTACGGAAATTAATTTTTCTGGGGATAAATAAAGCAATTGTATTTCTCCATTTATAGCGCTGTTGATGACCTCGTTTTCTTCTTCGACAGAAATTGAACTATTAAAAAAATCGGCTTTTATTCCATTTGATTTCAACGCTTGAACTTGATCTTTCATCAACGAAATAAGTGGAGAAACAACGATTGTTATTCCATCAAATAATAAAGCAGGAATTTGAAAACACATCGATTTTCCACCTCCAGTTGGCATCAGCACAAAACTATCTTTACCTTCTAAAGTTCTGTTGATAATCTCCTCTTGTAAAGGACGAAAATTATCATATCCGAAGGTGTTTTTTAAAATAGTATGTGTTTTGTTTTTCATTTTTTAGCAATTAGACTACAAACATACGTAGATTATATATCTATAGAAAAATAGATTATTATTTAAATATCTCAAAGTAGATATCTTAATTTATAAAATTGACTTTTTCAAGAACCTATTAATAAAATTCAAAATCTTTATAAATTATATTCTGACTCCAATTATAACTACGAGTGTCAGTCTGAGCTTGTCGAAGACTACTTGATCAACTATACTGCACTTCGACAAGCTCAGTGTAACATTTTGAGTTTTAATTGCACTATATAATTAAAATTAATTTTCTATCATTAAAAGTTATACGAACAAAAAAATCCAACTTTTTCAAGTTGGATTTTTTACTATTTACAAATTCCTAAAAACTAGGAACTATATTTTATAATTCTAACAAGCCATTAGTAGCAGAAACTCCCTCTGCAGATGAAGCTAAATGAGCTTTTTCAGCATCGCTTAAATTAATTTCTACAATGCTTTCAATTCCGTTTTTACCTAAAACAACAGGAACTCCAATACATAAATCGTTTAAACCATATTCACCATCTAACAAAGTAGAACAAGGGAAAATCTTTTTAGTATCGCAAGCAATTGCTTGTACCATTCCACTTACTGCAGCTCCAGGAGCATACCAAGCAGAAGTTCCTAATAAACCAGTTAAGGTTGCTCCACCAACTTTAGTATCTTCCATAACTTGCGTTAATCTTTCTTCTGATATAAATTCTGAAACTGGCACAGAATTTCTTGTTGCCAATCTTGTTAAAGGAACCATACCTTTATCTGAATGTCCACCAATTACCATTCCATCAATATCAGAAATAGGCGCTTCTAATGCTTCTGCCAATCTGTATTTAAAACGTGCAGAATCTAAAGCTCCACCCATTCCTATAATTTTATTTTTAGCCAATCCTGTAGTTTTATGCACTAAATATGTCATAGTATCCATAGGATTTGAAACTACAATAATGATAGTTTCTGGAGAATGCTCAATTAAGTTAGAAGAAACTGTTTTTACGATTCCTGCATTAATTCCTATTAATTCTTCACGAGTCATACCAGGTTTTCTTGGAATACCAGATGTAATTACACAAACATCAGAATTTGCTGTTTTAGCATAATCATTTGTACTTCCTGTAATTTTTGTATCAAAACCATTTAATGAAGCAGTTTGCATTAAGTCCATTGCTTTTCCTTCTGCAAAACCTTCTTTAATATCTAACAAAACAACTTCTGCAGCAAAATTTTTAATGGCAATGTATTCTGCACAACTTGCACCAACTGCTCCTGCACCAACTACTGTAACTTTCATATTTTTTATTTAAATTATTAATGATGTAAGTTGTAAAAATACACTATTTTAACATATTTTTTCTTAATATAAAGCAAAAAAAATGCCTGTAAAAATTACAGACATTAAGTTTAAAACTATATAAATTTTATCTAATACTAAAAGCGACTCCTAAATTAGCGGTATTGTATTCTTGAAGTGTATAACTTCCAAAAATTTTAAAGAACCCTAAGCTTAATCTTACACCTCCTGTGGTTCTAAAACCACTTGCATCAAATTTAGACGTTAAAGGATCTGAAATAGTTCTAGATAGTCCACTATAAGACAATGTATAGTCTCCTAACATGTTAAGAGTAGAGCTTCCTGAACCATAACCAAAACCTCCATAAAGATTAACAATTGGAAAATTTAAGGATGCAATTGCCTGAACTGTATAGGCATTTAACTTAAATTCAGCTAATCCATTTTGTGTTGAAATTCTTCCACTACTTTCTATTTCGTAATCTACTGTCATATTTGTGTATGCAGCAAGCAAAGAAACATGTAAAGGTGTTTTATCCATTGGGCCAAACCAACTTGTTATTTCTTTCTTTAAACCTACACCAAATAAACTTCCTTTTACATCATCAGAACCCACTTTTGGTACTAATCGTAAACTTACTTCAAATTTAGCAGGCAAACCTAAACTAACTTGAACAGCAGGAGCAGGAACAGCACTTAAAGGTAAACTTTCTTTAACTCCACCAGGTGCATCAAATGTTGTGTTGTATGCAATGCCGTTTTCAACAAAATTAACTGTGGTAAGAGGACTAAAGTCCTCAGAACCTGCAACAGTTGCAGCAGTAATTGAGCCTGTATTAATAGAAGTTAAGCCAGATAAGCTAAACATTTCGTCTTCTTCAGGAACTAGTGAAGCATTTAAACCAATAGCAATATCAAAACCAAATGGCTTGTGAACTTTAGCTGTATGGTACCAACCACTATTCATGCTGTAAATTAAACCTTTCATTGCAGGACTAATATAAGCTTCAATTAATTTACTTCTATCGTTATTATCTGCTAATAAATACCCTTCAAAACCATCTTGCGCTTTTGCACTAAAAGTCAAGGCAAATACACCTATAAATAATAAAATACTTTTTTTCATAATTTTTAAATTTTTAATGTTTTGGTTTGATAATAAGGCTAATATAAAAAAAAATACACACTTCGTAATGAAGTGTGTATTAAATGTATTAATTATTATATACTATACGTCAATATTTGCATATTTCGCATTTCTTTCAATGAAATCTCTTCTTGGTGGCACTTCATCTCCCATTAACATCGAGAAAACTCTATCTGCTTCTGCTGGGCTATCAATAGTAACTTGTCTTAACGTTCTAAATTCAGGATTCATGGTTGTATCCCAAAGTTGATCTGCGTTCATCTCTCCAAGACCTTTATAACGTTGAACGTTTACAGAACCTCCCATTTGCTGTGCTATTAAATCACGTTGATTATCATCCCAAGCATATTCTCTTTTTTGTCCTTTTTTAACTAAATATAAAGGTGGAGTTGCTATGTAAATATAACCTTGCTCAACCATTTCTCTCATATATCTAAAGAAAAAAGTAAGAATTAAAGTAGCAATATGCGATCCATCAACATCGGCATCACACATAATAACTACTTTATGATAACGAACTTTCGATAAATTTAAAGCTCTTGGATCATCTTCAGTTCCAATAGAAACTCCTAAAGCTGTAAACATATTTTTGATTTCTTCATTTTCAAAAACTTTATGTTGCATCGCTTTTTCAACATTCAAGATTTTACCACGAAGTGGCAGAATTGCTTGAAAGTTTCTATCTCTTCCTTGTTTTGCTGTTCCACCTGCAGAATCTCCCTCAACTAAGAAAATTTCACATTGTGCTGGATCCGTTTCAGAACAATCAGATAATTTACCAGGCAAACCACCAATACTCATTACTGTTTTACGTTGCACCATTTCACGCGCTTTCTTTGCTGCGTGTCTTGCTGTTGCTGCTAAAATTACTTTTTGAACAATGGTTTTTGCATCATTAGGATTTTCCTCTAAATAATCCGTTAACATTTCTGAAACTGCTTGACTTACTGCAGCAGAAACTTCTCTGTTTCCTAATTTAGTTTTCGTTTGTCCTTCAAATTGTGGCTCTTGTACTTTTACAGATACAATGGCTGTTAAACCTTCTCTAAAATCATCTCCTGCAATTTCGAACTTTACATTTTTAAGTAAGCCAGAATCGTCTGCATACTTTTTTAAAGTACTCGTTAAACCTCTTCTAAATCCAGATAAATGTGTTCCTCCTTCGTGTGTATTGATATTATTTACATACGAATGTAAATTTTCTGCATAGGATGTATTATAAACCATGGCAACCTCAACAGGAATCCCATTTTTTTCGCCTTCCATAGAAATTACAGAAGCTGTTAATTGCTCACGAGTAGAATCTAAATATTTTATAAATTCTGGCAAACCTTCATCAGAGTGGAAAGTTTCAGAAATAAAGTTTCCTTCATCATCTGTATTTCTTTTATCTGTTAAAGTGATGGTGATACCTTTATTTAAAAAAGATAATTCACGCATACGAGTTGCAAGCGTTTCGTAATTAAAAACGGTTGTTTGTTTAAAGATAGATTTATCTGGTAAAAAGGTAACAATGGTTCCTGTAAAATCTGTTTCTCCTATGGTTTTAACAGGATATAAAGCTTTTCCTTTCGAATATTCTTGCTGCCAAATTTTTCCTTCTTTATGAACAGTGGCTACTAATAAATCAGAAAGAGCGTTTACACAACTCACCCCAACTCCATGCAAACCTCCAGAAACCTTATAAGAATCTTTATCGAATTTACCTCCAGCACCAATTTTTGTCATTACAACTTGCAGTGCAGAAACGCCTTCTTTTTTGTGGATTCCAACAGGAATTCCACGTCCATTATCTTTGGTAGTAATAGAATTATCTTCATTAATTGTCACATCAATGGCATCACAATAACCACCCATTGCTTCATCAATAGAGTTATCTACAACTTCATACACCAAATGATGTAAACCACGAGGTCCAACATCTCCAATATACATAGAAGGACGCATTCTTACATGCTCCATGCCTTCTAATGCCTGAATACTGGACGCATCATATTCTTTTTTAATTTCTTCGCTCATAAAAATGAATTATTTATTTTTAGGTTGATGAAATTTGCCTTTAAAAAACAAACTTCTTAGACTCAAATTTACAAATTTATCATCTTCTTAAAAGCCTTTTTAGCAATTTTGTTTAAAATTTATCAACATTTGTGTAAAACATAAAAGTGGCTTAAATCGCTTAAAAATGACATTGAGGGTTAATTTTAATTTTTTTAAGATGATAGATTATCTCAAAAAAAACATCATGCTTCTAACGTTAAATTTCAAAGTTAGCTTTTCTCTAAAATCTAGCTATTTATTCTTTTTTAAATCGATTTTGAAAAGGAAAATCATTCCATTTCCAAATAAGAAAAGTAATTAAGAGAAAAAAGGAATTCCATAAGATGATAAAAATAATAAAAGAAGACCATGTTTCAAAAGTTGCATTATTTGAGATATATAAGAAACTATTCCCATCATTAGAAGTTGTAATTAAATGATTCGTTGCCCAATTATTACCAAGGTGAATTCCTACAGGAAAAATCAATGTGTTCGATTTTAACAATGCAGTTGCAAAAAGTAAATGACCAATAGGAATTGTGATCACTGTAAAAATAATCATAGGTACACTGTTAATTACTCCACTATCAAAAACATGCATCAGCATAAATAAAATAGAAAAAATAATATTTGCTTTTATAACTGAACTGATTTCGATTGTTTTTTTAAACAAATATCCTCTAAATAAAAACTCTTCAACAGCTACCATAGGTAACATAGTGTAAAATCCGTATAAAATATTTTTATAGTTAAAGGTTGAGCTTAAATTGAATGTTTCTCCAAAACATAGGGCTCTTAGATATTTTGCGCATAAAAAAGCTAATACACCTATTAGTATTCCTAAAGAAAAATAGGATAGATTTTTTAATTTTAAATTTAGGCCTAAACTTGATAGTTTTTTATTGTCATATTTTAGCAAAACCCAAGTAGCTATAAAAAGACAAATTGCAGATGAATATGGAAAATACTGCTTTAAAAGCCCTTTATTTAAAAGCCCAGATAAAAATAATGCAAAACAAAATAACAGTACAGCAAAAACATATTTAAATAAAACAGGATGTTTTTTAATGATTAATTTCATGATAAAACAGGTGTTATGAGAACTAATTTCTTTAGTTCTTATTAATGAATGATACTAAAAAAGTAGATTACTACTTTAAAAAAGAAATTGATAAGGGATAATTATAAGTCCCAGAGTTTGTAGCTGATAATATATTTACAAGAGAAATAATTATTCCGAATAAAAAAACAGCTCCTGTTAAAAAGAAATTAAATCCAGGAAAAGGAAAAAATAAAAGCAAAGAAATAATAAGATATAAATTTATAGAACAATGAAAATTGATAATGGCTTTTCCATGATTATCGTAAATTTTATTGTCTTTAGATTTGTGAATCCATAAAAAGATTGGGAACACAATATTTCCGAAAGGTATTAGTAATCCTAAAAAAGGAATTGCATGAAAAAGCAACATCCATTTTCTTTCTATGGTTTCTTCATTTGGATTTTCTATGGGAATTAAATCACCTATTTCAACTTCTAAACCAACAGCTAATAATTTTACTGTTTGCAAATGAGGTTGCACTTCGTATTCTATGACTTTACCAAATATATTTTGATTTATTTACGCAGCATATTTTAATACATCTACATAAGGAGTTTGTCTTTTTATAGTAGCAAAAATTCGTGATAATAGTTTATTTCTTATGATGTTAATTGTGCTCATTTTATTTTTTCCTTGTTCGAGTCTTCTATGGTAAAATATTTTCATTTCTGGGTTATTTTGTATTGCTGATTTTGCACACATATCAAAGAGGCTTTTTATTTTTTTGTTAGCAAGATTACTCACTTTAGTTCTTCCTCTAATACTTGTTCCAGAGGTATTAGGGAAAGGTGCAATTCCACAATAAGAAGCAAACTTTCTCCAAGAAGCAAACTTTGTAAATCCGTTTGTTGTTACAATCATAAATAAAGCTGTCTGACTACCCACTCCTTTGATACTCACAATTAGTTTATATTGTTTTTTAAGTTGTTCATTAGCCTTAATTATTACGTTCATTTCAGCCTCAATATTCTTAATTTGTTTGGTAAAATATTTTATCATTTTCTCTTGGGTTTCTATAAGAAGTTGATTCTCTTTTCTAGTATAAATTCTTTTTTGTTCTTTAAGTGTTGCTTTATAACCAGCATTTTGTTTTACTAGCCTTTCTCTTAATGTTAATAAGCGTTTTAGTTGATGAATATTTTTTGATGGAAGTTTATAAGGTTTAATTTCATCTCTTAATCGATACCCATAAAGTGCTATTTTTGTGGCATCTACTTTATCATCTTTTCCTCTAGAAATACCAAGGGATTTCTTTATTTCTAAACCTGGAATTAGTGCAAAATAAAAGTTATTTATATCAAAAAATAATGAGATTTCTTCAGAATAAATACCTGTATGTTCTAAAACAAATAAAGTTTGCTCTTTAGAAATTGGGTTGTTTTTTTCGACCCATTTTACAAGTGCTTTAAATCCTTTTGAGTTGTTTTCAAATGATTGATAACACTGGTTACTGTGAATACGGACATCAAAAGTTAATTTGCTAATGTCAATACCAATAGTTTGTTTAATTTTCATAATTTTGTTTTGTGTTAGTAAAAGATGATTACGTTGACTAAAACCTTTAAAAGGGCGAAGCTGAAATTCTATTTGGTCCTTTGTAATCGGTAATAAAAGAATGGAGACTAATACGAAGTATAGATCTTATTAATCTGGACTTTTGACAAGTTCACTCCATTCTTTTTCATTAAAAAAGTAACAATTCTTTAGTGTTCTAAATATATGAATTAAATGCAATAATTATACTTTGCTAATCTAAAGGCCTTTTTCAATGCGTTGAATTGTACGCACACCAACAGTTGTTTTTTCTGAAAGTTGATCTTGAGTTAATCCTTTTAACTTTCGCTGATACAATAAATTCTCTTTAATTGTTTGTTGTTTCATGATACTTACTTTGATGATACAAATGTAGGCCCAACACTCGGTTATTATCACGCCATTTATATGTCACCTATCTGTCAGTTACAGTGTTTATAAGGATTTAGAGCTAATATAAAACAAAAAAATCTCGCAAAAGCGAGATTTTTATATTTTTAAGAATTTACAAGAAAAATTATTTTCTCATAATCTTCACATTCATTTCCTCAACTTTTTTATCACTCAAAATAGAAGGCGCATTAAACAATAAATCTTCAGAAGAACCTGTTTTTGGAAAAGCCATTACTTCTCTAATAGAAGCTTTCTTTTCTAAAATCATCATTAATCTGTCAATTCCCCAAGCAATTCCTCCATGAGGTGGTGCTCCATATTGAAACGCTTTGTACATGGTTCCAACACTTTTCATCATTTCTTCTTTATTATACCCCATATTTTTATAGGTTGCTTCTAAAATCTCGGCTTTGTGTGCTCTCACTGAACCTCCACCAATTTCATAACCATTTAAGATTAAATCATATTGTTGAGCGATGATTTCGCCAATTTCTTCGTCTTTATTGTTTAGATGCTTTTCCAAATCGTAAATTGCTGGCATAGAGAAAGGATTGTGTGTAAACGTCCATCTTCCTTCATCCGTTTTTTCAAACATTGGGAAATCTACCACCCAAGCAGGTCTTAATTCCTTTGGATTGATCAACTTTAAAATGCGTCCCATTTCTTGACGAACAGCATCTAAAGCTTTGTTAGCTGTTGCATAATCTGCAGCAGAGAAAAATACGATATCCCCAATTTGAGCATTAGTAGCTTTGATGATATTTGCTGCAATTTCTTCGCCTAAAAACTTAATAATTGGCGATTGTAAATCGTTTTCATTTACAATAATGTACGCCAAACCACCTAAACCATTTTGTTGTGCAATAGCTGTCAAGTTTTCAATCTGTCCTTTAGACATTCTGTTTTTACCTTGCTCTTTTGCAGAAACCTTGATACATTTTACAATTCCACCTTCTTCAATAGGTTTGCTAAAAACTTGGAAAGTAGTTTCTTTTACAATGGCTGTAATGTCTTGCATTTGCAAACCAAAACGTAAATCTGGTCGATCACAACCATATTTATCCATCGCATTTTTGTAAGTAATTACTTCAAAAGGATGTAAAATCCATTTTTTACCGTAAATCTTTTTCACAACTTCATTAAACATTTTGGTGTTTAAATCGATGATTTGTTGCATGCTTGCATATGCCATTTCCAAATCTAATTGCGTAAATTCTGGCTGACGATCTCCTCTTGAATCTTCATCTCTAAAACAACGCGCAATTTGGAAATATTTTTCAAAACCACCCACCATCAACATTTGCTTGAATTGTTGAGGCGCTTGTGGTAACGTATAAAATGAACCTGCTTGTTTTCTGGTTGGGACAATAAATTCTCTTGCACCTTCATCTGTTCCTGCAGTTAAAATCGGCGTTTCTATTTCTAAAAATTCTTCCCCGTCTAAAATATCACGCAATAATTTTATAACTCTATGACGATTCACAATTGCCTTGCGAACTTCATCATTTCTATGATCTAAAAACTTGTATTGAAAACGAGTAGTTTCATTCGTTTTCATAGCTCTTTTTATTTCAAAAGGAAGCGTTTTTGATAAATTTAAAATTTCTAATGCTGATGTTTCTAACTCTAATTTTCCAGTTCTTAACCCAGCATTATAATCATCTTCATTTCTTTGCACTACAACTCCAGTAACCATAATGACAGTTTCTGGTTTTAATTTTACCAATTCATCTAAATTCGGAAACGATTCTCTACTTAAACGAACCTGAAAAATCTCTGTACTCGAATCACGTAAATCAATAAAAATTAATTCTCCATGATCTCTAACACTAGAAACCCAACCAGCTAAAGTAACTTTTTCTTTAATTGATTTCTCTGATAAATCTGTTATTTTATGAGTTCTATACTCTTCTTTTATAACGATTGGAACTGTTTGTAATTCTTCTTCAATTTTTACTTTTGATTTCTCACTTCCAACTTCACGCTTCAAACTTCCTGCTTTTTCAGAACTTTGAACGCCTAACTCTGAACTCTGAACTTGAGAAATAATTTCATTTCTCACCACTTTCCCTGAAGCTCCTTTACCAATAATTTTAATGACTTTTCCAACAAGAATTCCTGCTTTTCCTTGATTTCCGGCTTTAATGTCATTGGCTATAGCTTCATTTTCTGCAATTACTTTTATAACAGCCAATTTAATTTTTTCTTCAGAAATCGTATTTTCTTCAAAATACTTATTATAATCAAACTTTCTATCTTTTAAATAATTGATAATGGCATTCTGAACTAAAACAGCTGTAATTTTTTCGGCTTTAAACAGTTGAAAAATTTCAATTAAATGATTTACATCGTGAATATCTTTATACTCATCTGCACCAATATTATTGACCAATGTTTTTGCAACAAAAGACGGATCTTTAATCACATTATTCATCGCAACAAAAGTTTCAGAACGAAGAGAATCCGCAGTAAAAAACTTTGCATCTTGAGGCAAAACTCCACCTTTTATCAAAATAGATTCTACTGCAAAAGGCAAAGAACTAAGTTCAACATCAATACTTTCAACTACGTTTTTAATGTTTACAAAAGGTAAATCTGGCTCAGAAATAAATCTGTAATCCGCTTCAAATTCCTTTTTACGCATTGTTTTGGTTTGCTTTAAATCAGCATCCCATAAAACCGTTGTTTGATCTGGTCTAAACTCTTTATGGTCTATATAATAGGTAAGTTGTTTTTCAATTTCTTCCTTTAAAGCTTCCACCATAAACTTAAACGAGTTCAAGTTTTTAATTTCTGTTCTTGGATTTAAATTGTAGGTATGTTTTTTTCTGAGTGATACAGAAACATCAGATTTAAATTCTCCTTTCTCTAGATTTGCTTCAGATATTTTTAAATTCTGAACAATTCTCTGAATATATTGTGCATAGGTTGATGCGTCTTCAATATTTCTAATACAAGGTTCTGTAACAATTTCAATTAAAGGAACTCCTGCTTTGTTAAAATCGACTAAAGAAACTTTCTTTTCGTGCATCAATTTTGCAGCATCTTCCTCAATGTGAACTTGCGTTAAATTCACCGTAAATTGACTTCCATCATTTCTAAAACAAGAAACTTGTCCATCAGGAATTACAGGATTGTGAAACTGTGTAATTTGAATATTTTTAGGATTATCCGGATATTCATAATGTTTACGATCCCAAGAAATCACTTCGTTTTTGAAAGTAGATTTCACAGCTTTTCCAAAGTAAATTGCTTTGGTAATTGCCTCTTTATTTATAGAAGGTAAAACCCCCATTTGTCCAGTACAAACTGAACATATATTGGTGTTTGGTTGCTCAATTTCTTGGTTTGCACAAGAACAAAACAACTTCGATTTTGTGTTTAAACGAACATGCGTTTCTAAACCGATTACGAGTTCTAAATCGTGTTTTTTTAGGATATCATTTAATTTCTCTAGCTCCATTATATAAAATCATTTAGGAAATTAGCGAATTGTAAAACCAATTCATCATTGTTTTTTGCAGCTGAAATTTGTAATCCAGTTGTTGTTCCTTTTGGAATTGTAAGTGTTGGTAATTGCCCTAAACTAAAACCAACTGTATACGCATCAGATAAATACATTGCTAAAGGATCTTTTAAAGAATCGCCAATTTTTGGTGGCAAATTTGGTGTTACAGGTGATAAAATAACATCAACTTCCTTGAAATCTTTTTCGAAATTAGAAGCAATTTGATCTCTTACATTCAATCCTTTTAAGTAGATTTCATCAGAAAAACCTTGAGATAAAACCTGATTTCCACCCACAATTCTTCGTTTAGACTCTTCCGAAAAATTTTCAGAACGCGTTATAGAATATGTATCTTTTAAATTTTCGCCTTCAATTCTATTTCCATAATTGGTTCCATCTAATCTAGATAAATTGGAAGCAGTTTCAGCCATTGCCAATGTATAATAGGTAGAAACTAACGTATCAGATTCAAAGAAATCTAATTCCTTAACTTCTATTCCTTTTGCTTTTATTTTTTCTAAGGATGCTAAAAAATCGGCTTTTATTTCAGCATCAATTGCATCATTATTGATAAAATTCTTAAAATAACCAACCGTTTTTATGACATCAGCATTTAAAATATTTTCTTTGGATATTTCTTTTGATTGATAAGTAGTTTGATCTTTTACATCTTTACCACTCATTGCATTTAAAACAATTCTAATATCTTCTGTCCATTTTGCAATCGGGCCCACACAATCTGTGGATGATGCATAAGCCATCAATCCAAAACGTGAAATTCTACCATAAGTTGGTTTAAATCCGAAGACATTATTATAACCTGCAGGCTGACGAATGGAACCTCCTGTATCTCCGCCAATTGAAAAAACAGTATACTCTTTGGCAACATTTACTGCAGAACCACCACTTGAACCTCCACCAACTAAAGCTGGATTTATAGCATTTTTAACAGCACCAAAAATGGTGTTTTCTGATGATGAACCATGTCCAAAAGCATCACAGTTTTCTTTTACTATTGGAATTGCGCCAGCATCTAATAATTTCTGAATGGCAGTTGCAGTATAAGGAGATTTGTAGTTTTTTAGTAAATCAGAACTTGCTGTTGTGTAGGTTCCTTGAACCATATAAACGTCCTTAATTCCAAAAGGAATTCCTTCTAACAATCCAATTTCTTCTCCGTTTTTAATTTTAGCATCCACTTTTTTAGCTAAAGCTATTGCAGTTTTATCTAATAAAGAATTTACAGTATTATGAGAATTCTGCTTTAATAAATCCAATCTGTCTTGCACTAATTTTGTACAAGTAATTTCTTTATTCATCAATTGTTGATGAATCTTATGTATTTCGCTCATTATGTAAGCTTTATTTTTTATTTCAGTCGATTTTTCACTAATGACTAACAACTAAAAACTAATTACTAAAAATTATTCTTCAATCACTTTTGCAACTACTAAATAGCCGTTCTTCTCCTTAGGAAAATTTTCTATGATAATTTGTTTTTCAACTTCAGAACTATCAACCACAACATCTTCTCTTAAGTCATCTAAAAAAACAGCATTCTTATTTTCTATAATAGTAGTACTGTTGATATTGGCATTTTTGATAACATCAAATAATTTATTTACAGATTCTGAAGGCTTTGCTCCTTTAATACTAGACAAAATGTCTACTGTCATCATTTTACTCATTTCTCTACTTTTTTAAAATCCTGAAATAAATTCAAGATGTAAAAAAGCCTTCCAATTTTGGAAGGCTTTATTTTATATTTTATACAATAACCTTCTTACCCTAACAATTAGGATTATTAAAATTAAGATTGTTATTATTTATGATCATAGTAAGCTGAACTAAATTCAGATTTTTTTTGTGATTATTGGCAAATATATGTTAAATAAATTTTAAACTGAACCTGTTTAAGCATCTCTTTTTACAAAGTAAAGAATACTTATTGAATTTGTAATATATTGATGTTTAATTATTAAATCGATAAAAATTAAATAAAACACACCAACAATTTAGCATATAAATCATTGGTGCATTTATTAATTCAGTAAATTCAAATCAAACACAAGTTTGAGATACAAAATAACACATTTTAATTGTTTATATAAATATTATTTGATAAATTAATAGTAATATGAAACATTATTTAGCAATTCTATTTAAAAATGTAAGCTAAAAGTATTTGACCTAAGTTTTAAATTCTAAAATAAAAGTTGATATAAAAAAGGTTGCTTAAAATTTGGTCAGATAAAAAACCCTTTTTACATTTGTGGTATAATGAAAAATAACACAAAAAATACTTGGTGGTGGAACTCTCTTCATAAATAAGTGAGCACTAAACCTATATATTATATTCATACAAAAAAAGGCTTATCTCACGATAAGTCTTTTTTTGTTGCCAAAATTAAAGCGCAGTTTTGCTTTGAACATAGCAGAATTTAAAACAACATATAAATTACTGAAATAAACTCAGCATTAATGAGAAAAATAAAATTTAAATCAATCCACAAACAAAAAATTGCAGATACAGTAACACCTGTTGGCCTATATTTACGATTTAGAGATAAATTTGCAAACACACTTTTGTTAGAAAGTTCAGATTATCATAGCAAAGAAGAAAGTTTCTCTTTTATCGCGATTGAACCTATTTTAACGATGAAAGTTGACGATTATCAATTTTCGGTTTCGCATAAAGGAACAGAAATAGAGAGCCAGCCAATTGATAAAAACTTCTATGAATTATTTGATAAATTTACCAATTCAATAGACTTAGACTGTCCTGCAGAATTAAAATCTTTTAATGGTTTATATGGCTATACTACTTTTGATTCGGTTCAGTATTTTGAAAATATTAAGTTTACGAACAAAAAAGCACCTTCTGCAATTCCAGAGATGCAATACAGTTTTTACAGATTTATCATTGCTATCAACCATTTTAATGATGAAATGACGTTGATAGAAAACATTGAAGAAGGCACAGCATCCAGAATCAATGAAGTAAAAACCATTATTGATGCACAAGCATTTAATACACAAAAGTTCGAAATTGTTGGCGAAGAAACTTCCAATGTTACAGGCGAAGAATTTATCGACTATGTAAAACAAGCAAAATCGCATTGTAAAAGAGGTGATGTTTTTCAATTGGTTTTATCACGTCAATTTCAGCAAAAATTTAAAGGCGATGAATTTAATGTTTATAGAGCTTTACGATCTATAAATCCTTCTCCTTATTTGTTTTATTTCGATTATGGAAGTTTCAAATTAATGGGTTCTTCACCAGAAGCACAAATTAAAATATCCGAAGGAAAAGCAACCATAAACCCAATTGCAGGTACTTTTAGAAGAACTGGCGATATTGCAGAAGACAGAAAGTTAGGTAAAAAATTGTCCGAAGATAAAAAGGAAACTGCAGAACACGTAATGTTGGTAGATTTGGCCAGAAACGACTTAAGCAAACATGCTGATAATGTTACAGTGGAAGTGTTTAAGGAAGTCCAATATTTTAGCCATGTAATTCATTTGGTTTCTACAGTTCGTGGAAAAATCAAAGGAAACCCCATAGAAATTGTAGGCGATACTTTCCCAGCAGGAACGTTAAGTGGCGCTCCAAAATACAAAGCGATGGAATTAATAAACAAATATGAAAACCAAACGCGCGGATTTTATGGTGGTGCAGTTGGTATTATTGGTTTGGATGGTTCCGTGAATTTGGCGATTGCCATTCGTTCTTTTGTCAGTAAAAATAACGTTTTATATTCACAAGCAGGAGCAGGAATCGTAATTCACTCTGATGAAAAAAACGAATTACAAGAAGTAAATAATAAATTAGCAGCGTTAAAAAAAGCGCTGATTTTGGCAGAGAATATATAATCCCATCCCAACCTTCCCAAAGGGAAGGAGTAAAAATGGATAAATAAAATTTAGGTTAATTATTTGGGCGTTTTAACGGGCTTTCATTACTCGCTTTTTTTGAGAAAAACAAAAAAGAGCTCAAACAAACCATTCAATCCCTAACGCAGATTGAATATTTTAATAAAGATTTGAAAACAATTAAACAAATCCACAATTAAACGATTACACAACAAAAAAATATGAAAATATTAATTTTAGACAATTACGATTCGTTTACCTACAATTTGGTGCACATGGTAGAAAAAATTACAGGAATTTTCCCTGCAGTTTTTAGAAACGATGAAATCAGTTTGGAAGATGTAAATAAGTATGACATGATTATGCTATCTCCAGGACCTGGAATTCCTGATGAAGCAGGAATCTTAAAAGATGTCATTAAAAAATACACAGGCATCAAACCTATATTTGGTGTTTGTTTGGGTTTGCAAGCAATCACAGAAGTTTTTGGTGGAAAAATCATCAATTTAGAGGATGTTTTTCACGGAGTTGCTACAGAAATGGAAGTAACTTTAGAAGAAGCAACTATTTTTAAAGATGTTCCTAAAAAGTTTTTAGCTGCAAGATATCACTCTTGGGCTGCAACAGATGAAGGTTTTCCAGAAGAATTGCAAGTTACAGCAAGAGATGAAGATGGTTTAATTCAAGCAATTGAACATAAAATTTATCCAATTTCTGCTGTTCAGTTTCATCCAGAATCTATTTTAACTGATGTTGGTGAGCAATTGGTTACGAATTTTATAGAAAAATACAAAAGCCCATCCTAACCTTCCCAAAGGGAAAAAGCCCATCTGCCTAAAGGCATCTTCCCAAAGGGAAGAGTTGAGCAAGTTTGGTTTTATAAAGAAAAGAATATAAGAGTGTTTTCCCTAGAGTTTGTATTGAGCGAAGACGAAATAGGGAAATTAAAAGAGGCTTTATGAAGAACATTTTAAACAAATTATATAATCACGAAAGATTGTCAAAATCTGAAGCTACACAAGTCTTAAAAGATATTGCTGCAGAGAAATATAATGATGCACATTTAGCATCTTTTATGACCGTTTTTATGATGCGTCCAATTACAGCAGATGAACTTTCTGGTTTTAGAAATGCGTTAAACGAATTGGCCATCAAAGTAGATTTATCAGACTATAATACCATCGATATTGTTGGAACTGGAGGTGATGGAAAAGATACGTTTAACATATCAACCTTAACCTCTTTTATTGTGGCAGGAACAGGACAAAAAGTTGCAAAACATGGTAACTATTCTGTTTCTTCGCAATCTGGTTCCTCTGATATGTTGGAAAGTTTTGGGTATAATTTTACCAATGATGAAAGTATTTTGCGTGAGCATTTAGAAAAAGCAAATATTTGTTTTTTACACGCGCCAAAATTTCATCCAGCAATGAAAGCTGTGAGTGCAACAAGAAAAGCATTGGCTTTAAAAACGTTCTTTAATATGTTAGGACCTTTGGTAAACCCAAGTTCGCCAAAAAACCATATGTTAGGAACTTTTAATTTAGAAACTGCACGTTTGTACAATTACATTTTACAGGAAGAAAACATTAATTACGGAATTATTCACGCTTTAGATGGTTATGATGAAATTTCGTTAACAAGTAGCTTTAAGTTCTTTACTAAAAGTGGAGAGCAAATTATAAATCCAGAGGATTTAGGGCAGAAACGAATTCAGCAATCAGCAATATTTGGTGGAAATTCTGTTGCAGATGCAGCAAAAATTTTCAAATCTATTTTAGAAGGTAATGGAACTGAAGCTCAAAATAATGTAGTGTTAACAAATGCTGCTTTTGCCTTAACAATAGTTGATGATAAAAAGTCTTTTGAAACTGCTTTTGAGGAAGCAAAAGATTCGCTTTTTGGCTTGAAAGCAAAACAAACCTTAGGGAAATTAGTAAGTTTATAAAATGACAAAAAAGAAAAACAATTTAATTCTAATTATTCCAGCATTTCTATTAATTGGAATTGTAATCGGAATTCAAACTCAAGAGCTTTTTAAACAAGCATCCATAGGTTTGATTGTTGGAATAATAACTTATTTTTTCTTAAAATACAGAAACAAAAAATTAAACAAATAATAATGTCATTTTGAGCAAAATGGAATGAAGCCTAAAAATCTCTTGTTAATAATTTGAGATTTCTCCATAAAGTCGAAATGACAAGTTAGTATAAAATACAATGACTATATTAGATAAAATAATCGCATTTAAAAAGAAGGAAATTGCTAAAATAAAAGCAGAAGTTCCTGTTCAGAAATTAGTACAAAGTCCTAAGTTTAAAAGATCTACAATTTCTTTAAAAAAGTCATTGTTAGAAGTTGGTTCAACAGGAATTATTGCTGAATTTAAACGTCAATCTCCATCAAAAGGAATAATTAACGACAAAGCTACCATTGCTGATGTTACCAATGGATATTTAGACGCAAATGTGGCAGCTCAATCAATTTTAACAGATACTTCTTTTTTTGGAGGAACTATGGCAGATTTGATGGAAGCAAGAGTTATCAACCAAATAAAACCAATTTTAAGAAAAGATTTTGTGGTTGATGGGTTTCAGATCGTGGAAGCAAAAGCCATTGGTGCAGATGTAATTTTATTGATAGCTTCGTGTTTAACATCCACAGAATTGAAAAACTATGGAAATTTGGCAACAGATTTAGGTTTGGAAGTTTTATATGAAGTGCATACGCAAGAAGATTTAGATAAAATTAATGATTTGGACAATAAAATTATCGGCATCAATAATAGAAATTTAAAAACTTTTGAAGTTGATTTAGAACATTCTATTAAGCTATCAAATCAAATTCCTGATTCTTGTTTAAAGATTTCTGAAAGTGGAATTTCGGATCCTAAAATTATTGTTGGTCTAAAAGAATTTGGTTTTCATGGTTTTTTAATTGGTGAAAATTTTATGATAGCAGAAAATCCAGGAGAAGCTTGCAAAGAGTTTATTAGTCAAATAAGATAGGGCCTCCCCTAACCCCTCCAAAAGAGGGGAACTCTCACTTTTGAGAAAATAAAATGTTAGAAAAAAGATTGAATAATAAAAGTAAACATATAAAAAACGATTCCAGCTTGCTCCCCTTTGGGGAAACAGGGGCTATTTCTCTTGATCCTATCTTACCTCAAAATCCGACAATATTTATTTTAGGAACGAAACCAGGGAATCTTGAATTAAGGAAACAAGAATATTATGCAAATAATGGAAATGCATTCTGGAGAATTATTTATGAATTAACAGAGGAAGTTTTTAGTAAAAATTATGCAGAAAGAATAGATGTTTTATTACGAAATAATATTGCAATTTGGGATATTATTCAGTTTGGGGAACGAGTAAGACCTGGAGCGCAGAATGTGAAAAATGAAGTCCCAAATCCTATCAATGAAATCATTGAAATGTATCCATCAGTGAAACAGATTATTTTTAATGGTCAAAAAGCGCATGATTTATATCACAAGCATTTTACCAAAATTAAAGGTATAACTTATGAAACAGTTTTATCTACAAGTCCTGCAAATACAAGGTTTTCGTTTAGGGAAAAGTTAAATAATTGGAGAGAAAGCATACTATAAAAAGCCCATCCTAACCTTCCCAAAGGGAAGGAATTATCACTGTTAAGAAAAGGGAAGAATTAGAAAAGAGTTTAAATAAAATAAAATTTGAATAAAAATAAAGAAAATAAACCAACGATTCCAGTGTGTTCCCCTTTGGGGAAACAGGGGCTTTTATTGAAAGTTTGTGGAATGAAATATGTAGAAAACATCCAAGATGTTGCTGCTTTACAACCTGATTATTTAGGGTTTATTTTCTATGAAAAATCGAAAAGAAACTTTGAAGGTATTATTCCTGATTTACCAGCATCCATAAAAAAAACAGGCGTTTTTGTAAATGAACATATCGAAATTGTTATCTCATTAATTGAAGAATACAGGTTAGATGCCATTCAATTACATGGAGATGAATCAGAAAAATATGTGGCTGATTTAAAAAATCACTTGGAAGAGAGAAGAGCTTTGTTCATTGAAGAAAATAAAGAAATCAAAAAGAAGAAAAATCAACATTATATTTCTAAATTACCCATAGAAATTATTAAAGTTTTTGGAATTAAGGATGAATTTAATTTTGATGTTTTAAAACCTTATTTAGAAGTTGTAGATTATTTTTTATTCGATACAAAAGGAAAAGAAAGAGGAGGAAATGGTACTAAATTCGATTGGACTGTTTTAGAAAAATATCCTTTTCAAAAACCTTTCTTTTTAAGCGGAGGAATTGGTTTGGATGATTTAGAACAAGTAAAAATAATAGCAAAATCTAATTTACCTATTTACGCTCTAGATGTAAATAGTAAATTTGAAAACGAACCAGGAAGAAAGAAAATAAGCGAGTTAGAAAAATTTAAAAAAGAAATTTTTGTTTAATTGTGTAACTGCTAAATTGTGTAAAAGCAATACTGGCAACAATTACACGATTACACAAATAAACGATTACACTAGATAAAAAGATATGAAATCAAAATTTCAACCAGATAAAAACGGATATTTTGGCCAATTTGGAGGCGCATTCATTCCAGAATTGTTGTACCCGAATGTAAAAGAATTAGAAGATAATTATGTTCAAATCATAGAATCTGAGGAGTTTCAAACTGAATACAAAGCATTATTAAAAGATTTTGTTGGAAGACCAACACCTTTGTATTTGGCTAAAAGTTTATCAGAAAAACATGGTGCTTATATTTATTTAAAACGTGAAGATCTTTGTCATACAGGAGCTCATAAAGTGAACAATACAGTTGGGCAAATTTTGATCGCTAAAAAGCTAGGCAAAACAAAAATTATTGCAGAAACAGGTGCTGGTCAACATGGAGTTGCAACTGCTACAGTTTGCGCTTTAATGGGTTTAGATTGTACTGTTTTTATGGGTGAAAAAGATATTGTTCGTCAAGCACCAAACGTTGCCAGAATGAAAATGCTAGGTGCAAAAGTTGTGCCTGCAACTTCTGGTTCTAAAACGCTAAAAGATGCTACGAATGAAGCCATCAGATATTGGATTCAGAATCCTGAAACGTTTTATTTAATTGGTTCTGTAGTTGGACCACATCCACATCCAGATATGGTTGCACGTCTGCAAGCTATTATTTCTGAAGAGATGAAATGGCAGTTAAAAGAAAAAACAGGGAAAGAAAATCCTGATACAATTATTGCGTGTGTTGGTGGAGGAAGTAATGCTGCTGGTGCTTTTTATCATTATATGGAGGATGAATCTGTAGAATTAATTGCGGTTGAAGCTGCTGGTTTAGGTGTAAATTCTGGCGAAAGTGCTGCAACTTCTCAATTAGGAGAAGTTGGGATTATTCACGGTTCTAAAACTATTTTAATGCAAGATGAATATGGACAAATTGTAGAACCTTATTCTATCTCAGCTGGGTTAGATTATCCTGGAGTTGGTCCTTTACATGCGTATTTATACGAAAGTAAAAGAGCAAAATTTATGAGTGCAACAGATCAAGAAGCTTTGGATGCAGGTTTTGAGTTATCAAAATTAGAGGGAATTATTCCTGCATTAGAAACTGCCCATGCTTTAGCTATTTTATCTAAAATTGAGTTTAAGAAAGATCAAGTTGTTGTGATTAATTTATCTGGAAGAGGAGATAAAGATTTAGATACTTTTATTAAATATTTAAAGGAATAATAAAAAACACAGACCTGACAGGTTTTAAAAACCTGTCAGGTCTTTTTTACATAAAAATTATGAATTCGATTCAACAATTATTTCAAGAAAAAGATAAAAATCTTTTATCAATATATTTTACATGTGGGTATCCAAAGTTAGACGATACCACTAAAGTTATTCATCAATTAGAAAAAAGTAACGTAGATTTTATTGAAGTGGGTTTGCCTTATTCTGATCCTTTAGCAGATGGCCCAACAATTCAAGCTAGCAGTCAAAAAGCCTTAGAAAATGGTATCAATTTAGATATTGTTTTTGAACAGTTGATGACGATTAAATCAACGAATAAAACACCTTTAGTTTTAATGGGATATTTGAACCAAATGCTAAAATATGGTGAAGCTAAATTTTGTGAAAAAGTAGTAGAATGTGGTATTGACACTTTGATAATTCCTGATTTGCCAATGGTAGAGTTTGAAAATCATTATCAACAATTGTTTGATACATATGGTTTAACAAACGTGTTTTTAATTACACCTCATACATCAGAAGAAAGAATTAAAAAAATAGATATGTATACAAAAGCTTTTATTTATGTGGTTGCATCCTCTTCCATTACAGGTGCAAAAGGAGAAATTTCTAGTCAGCAAATTGCCTATTTTGAAAGAATAAAAGCAATGAACTTACAAAGTAAATTAATTATTGGTTTTGGAATTTCTGATAAAGCTACTTTTAACACGGCTTGTAAATTCGCAAATGGAGCTATTATTGGTTCTGCTTTTATAAAAGATATAGGAAAAAATGGTGTTGATAAAATAGATGAATTTATCAAACCAATTTTAGCATAAAAAAAAAGCGAAACCTAATAGTTTCGCTTTTTTTTTTATGCTAAAATTCTATCAATTAATACTTTTCAAGTTGACATCAAAAATTAAAACAGATACTCTTGGTATGGTATTATTTCCATAAACGCCATAACCTAAATTATACGGAATTAACAAAATACCATCTCCACCCTCCTTAAAATAGGTTATTCCTTCTGTCCAACCTGGAATTACTTGGTTTAAATTGAAAGATATTCCATCAGCATCGCTTTCATCAAATACAGTTCCATCTAAAAAGTATCCTTTGTAAGCAACTGTTACATTAGAATTACTTGTTGGGTTAGCTCCTGTTCCTTCATTATTAACAACATAATATAAGCCAGAATCTGTTTTTGTAGCAATTAAATTATTGGTATCAAGATAATTTAAAATAGCAGCTTCGTTCTCTAAAAGGTAATCTGCTACGTTTACTTTTATTTCAAAAACTAAAACTTTTCCTCCAGGTATTGTGCCAGTATTATTACCAGACAAACCGTAAGCGAGTTCATATGGTATTAATATAATCCCTTCTCCTCCTTGTTTAAAAAGCTTGATTCCTTCTCTTAAACCTGGAATTATTTGTCTCAATTCAATTATTTCTGACTCGCTTTGCCCCAAAGAACTTCCGTCTAAAAAAGATATTTTGTAATCGATATTAACCACAGAATCATCTTTTGGAGTATTACCTGTTCCTTCCTCATTAATTACATAATATAAACCAGAATCAGTTTTTATACCATTTAAGTTATTATCATTTATATATTTTATAATATCAGCCTCAGTTTGGAGTTCGATAGTATCATCATCATTTAAACACGATGTAAAAAGAATTAATGATAAAAAAAGATATGCGTATGATTTCATTGTAAGTTTTTTATGTTTTTTAGTATTTGGTATATAGATGTTTAGTGATTTTTTTATCTTATAAATATTAATAAACCTTTTCTCCATTTAAATACGTTGCAACTACTTTCGTTTTAGGAATTTCATTTCCGTAGATTTTCATAATATCTTGATCTAAGATTATAAAATCTGCAAATTTACCAACTTCAATAGAGCCTTTTTCATCTTCTTCAAAATTAGAAAAAGCGGCCCAAATAGTCATTCCTCTTAAAGTTTCTTCTCTCGATAATTTGTTTTCCATCTGAAAACCATACTCAGGATAACCCTCTAAATCTCTTCTAAAAGTAGCTGAGAAAAAAGTTAAAAATGGGTTTACTTCTTCCACAGGAAAATCTGTTCCTAAGGCAATTTTTCCATATCTATTTAATAAATTTCTGTAAGCATAAGCACCTCTCATTCTATCTCTACCAATTCTTTCTTGTGCCCAATACATATCTGAAGTTGCATGTGTGGGTTGTACAGAAGGCATTATGTTATTAAAATCTTGAAAATCTTTAGAAGACACAATTTGAGCGTGTTCAATTCTCCAACGTCTATCTTCCTCATCTTTCAAAACATCTTTATAAGTTTTTAGTAACCAAGTATTTGTTGAGTCTCCAATAGCATGTGTATTCATTTGAAACTCTGAAGCCACAATCTGTTTTGCAATTTCTTGGTATCTTTCTGGAGGATAAATTAAAGCTCCAAAATGGTTTTCTCTATCTGAATAAGGTTTACGCATTGCAGCACCTCTAGATCCCAAAGCTCCATCTCCATAAACTTTAAAAGAGCGCACATTTAAGCGATCTGTTTTTGTAATTCCTTTGTTAATGTAATAATCAATTTGTTCTTGCTTATCTCCAGACACCATTGCATAAATTCGCATTTTTAAAGAATTTTGCTGTTGCAATTCGTCAATTAACTCTATGGTATTTCTATCTAAACCAGCGTCATCAACCGTTGTTAAACCATAAGAAAAACAAATTTCTTGAGCATCTAATAATCCTTGAATTGCTTCTTGTTTAGTAGGTTCAGGAATTTTTATAAAATTCATAGCTGCATCAATTAAGACACCAGTTATTTGTCCATTTTTTAAAATAATTTCTCCACCAGAAACTTTAGTGTCTTTTGTAATTCCGGCTAAATCTATAGCAGCTTGATTTACTAGTAAAGCATGGCCATCTACTCTGCGAATAGCAACAGGAATCTTAGGAAAAAGAACATCTAATTTTTCTTTTGTTGGAAACTCTTTAATTTCCCAGTCATTTTGGTCCCAACCACGACCTGTAATAAATTGAACGTTTTTCTCTTTTTGAAAAGCAACCAACTTATCTAAAACTTCTTGGTAACTTTTTGTACCTTCTAAAGATACTTTTTGCTGTTGCAAGCCCATTCTATAAAAATGACAATGTGCATCAATAAAACCAGGCATTATTGTCTGTTCTTTTGCATTAATTGTGTCTTTGGCTTTAAACTGATTTTGAATTTCTTCATTAGTACCAATGGCAACAAATTTCCCGTCTTTTACTGCAAAAGCTTCTACAACTTCAAACAGTTCATTAACTGTATATGTATTAGCGTTAAAAACAATTAGATCTACTTCTTCCTTAGCACAGGATACTAAAAAGATTGAAAAAATAAATATAAATATCTTACTTTTCATAATAATTTAGGAGTTTATATAAATAATGTACATACCATAAATGAGTAAAAACTGAAAAGGAATTCTAACAACAGCGATTTTTTTGGAGCCTATTGCTGGCCTTTCTTTTGTTACATCCCAAATATGAATTGGTAACAACAATATAAGTAAGATTATTATACTAACAGCGGAAATTTCAATGTATTTATCAAAAAACAAGCCTAAACCTAAGAAAAACTCTATAAACCCAATAAAATAATTTACAAGCAATTTTGGAAAAATATTAGGAATAAAATGTTTAAAAAAATCAGGTTTTATTAAATGCATAATTCCTGCAAAACAGAAAAAGGCTCCATAAACAATTTTTAAAATTAGCACTAAATTTTCCATTTGTGATTTTTATTTATAAAATATGATAAAAGGCAAATAGCTAAAAAAAATTCAAATTTCTTTAGGTTTAAAAAAATTCTACTTAAAAATAGATTTGTATCATTTGATACTTATACAACAAACGCTCTTTTGAAATATTATCTAAAATTTAAACTGCAACTGCTCCTTTTATATGCGGATGAGGATTGTAATCCAACAACTCAAAGTCTTCAAAAGTAAAATCTTCAATATCTTTGATTGCTGGATTTATTTTCATTTTTGGCAATGGTCTAATATCTCTAGATAATTGCAATTCTAACTGATCAACATGGTTGTTATAAATATGCGCATCTCCAAAAGTATGGATAAATTCGCCTGCTTCGTAACCACAAACCTGAGCAATCATCATCGTAAATAACGCATAAGAAGCAATATTAAAAGGAACTCCTAAAAATATATCTGCGCTTCTTTGATACAATTGACAAGATAATTTTCCATCAGCAACATAAAATTGAAAAAATGCATGACAAGGAGGTAAAGCTGCTTTTCCATTGGCAACATTTTCTGAAAAAGAAATATTGGTATCTGGCAAGACAGAAGGATTCCAAGCAGAAATTAACATTCTTCTAGAATTTGGATTTTTCTTTAAAGTATCAATTACTTCTTTTAATTGATCTACTTCATCACTATTCCAATTTCTCCATTGATGCCCATACACAGGACCTAAATCTCCTTTTTCATCTGCCCAAGAATTCCATATTTTTACACCATTCTCTTTTAAATAATTGATGTTTGTATCGCCTTTTATAAACCAAAGCAATTCGTAAATTATCGATTTTAAATGCAACTTTTTTGTGGTTACCATAGGGAAACCTTCTCTTAAATCAAATCGCATTTGATACCCAAAAACACTTTTTGTGCCTGTACCTGTTCTGTCTCCTTTTTCGTTTCCGTTTTCTAAAACGTGTTTTACTAGATCGTGATATTGTTTCATTCCTGTTGTGTAAACGTTTAATTGTTTATTTGTGTAATTGTTAAAACGTTTAAACAATTAAACGATTAAACAAATACACCTTTTTTTAACCTATAATCATCCCAGCAATTGTTGCAGACATTAAAGAAGCTATTGTACCCCCAATTAAGGCTTTCATTCCAAACTCTGATAATGTTTTACGTTGGCCAGGAGCTAAAGAACCAATGCCACCAATTTGAATTCCAATAGAAGCAAAATTTGCAAAACCACATAACATATAGGTTGCCATTATTACGGATTTATTAAATGTTAAGTGTGTTACACTTGCCATATTTTTTAGTTCTGCTAATTGTATATAACCCACAAATTCACTAGCTGCAAGTTTAATTCCTAACAATTGTCCCATTAAAGCCATATCTTCAACAGCTACACCTATTAACCACATTAATGGAGCAAAAATATAACCCAAAATTGCTTCTAATGAAAATGATTCGTAAGGTGTATTTGCAGCCATCCAACCATTGAGAGTTGTAATATCTCCTACCCAACCTAAAATTCCATTAATCATGGCAATTACAGCCACAAAAACCAACAACATAGCACCAACATTTACAGCCAAACGTAAACCTTCAGTGGTTCCGTTTGCAATGGCATCTAATACATTTGAACCTATTTTTTCTTGAGAAACTGTTACATCTGTATTTACTTCCTCTGTTTGTGGATACAACATTTTAGAAATTACAATGGCTCCAGGAGCTGCCATAACAGATGCTGCTAACAAATGTTTTGCAAAAACCAATTCTAATTCTTTATCTCCACCACCTAAAAAGCCGATATAAGCAGCTAAAACAGCACCTGCAACAGTTGCCATTCCACCAATCATTACTAAAAGCATTTCAGATTTATTCATTTTTTCTAAATACGCTTTAATTAATAACGGTGCTTCAGTTTGACCAAGAAAAATATTTCCTGCAACAGATAAACTTTCCATTCCTGAAATTCCTAGAAACTTAGACAAACCAATCGCTAATAATTTTACTATTTTTTGAATGATTCCTAGGTAAAAAAGCAAAGATGTTAATGCTGAAAAGAAAATGATAGTTGGTAAAACCTGGAAAGCAAAAATATATCCGAACTTATTCATATCACCAACCATTCCTGCAAATAAAAACTCACTTCCTGCTTTGGTGTATTCTAAAATTTCAATGAAAATTCCTCCAATAAATTCAAATATTTTTTGAATAAAAGTTATTTTTAAAACACCTATTGCAATAATTAATTGCAATGCTAAACCAATGCCTACTTTTTTCCAATCGATCGCTTTTTTATTGTTACTAAAAAGAAAAGCAATCACTAACAAAGCAAACATTCCTAAAACTCCTCTCCATAAGCTATTAAAAGAAAATCCTTGACTTGGTATAATTTCTGCTACAACTGCATCTGTACTTTGAGAAAAAATTGAAAGTGATAAAAGACAAAAAATGACTAAAAGTATTTTTTTCATAATATAAAAAGTATAATTTTAAGAACGTTTACTTATTTCGTCTCTTATTTTTGCAGCCAATTCATAATTTTCATTACCCACTGCTTCATCTAATTGTTTGTGTAATTCTTTTAATGGAAGACTTGCAAAATTACTAGTGTCTTCTTGAGGTTTTTTTTCTATTTCTGATGAAACTTCTTTGGTATCAAATTTATTCTCCAAGGCCATTTCTTCTTCAATCTTTAAATAAATGCCAGCTTTATCTAAAATATTTTCATACGTATAAATGGGTGCAGTAAAACGAACTGCAATTGCTATGGCATCAGATGTTCTAGTATCTAAAACCTCTTCCACTCCTTCTCTTTCGCAAACCAAACTAGAAAAGAAAACTCCATCTACTAATTTATGGATAATTACTTCTTTAATTTTGATATCAAAAGTATCGGAAAATGTTTTGAATAAATCGTGTGTTAACGGTCTTGGAGGTCTAATTTCAGCCTCTAAAGCAATAGCAATAGATTGTGCTTCGAAAGCTCCAATAATAATAGGTAAAGTTCTTGTTCCTTCCATTTCACTCAAAACTAGTGCATATGCCCCACTTTGTGTTTGACTGTAAGAAATTCCCTTAATAGTTAGTTTTATTAAACTCATATATCATTCTACAAAATATAAAAAAAGCATCTTTTACTATACTTTTTTAGAAGGCACAATTTAATAAAAATAATAGATTGAAAACCTTTATTTTATGAGTTTTTATCAAAAAGAAAAAACCTATTAGTGATGACACCAATAGGTTTTCGTTTAAAAACTATATTTGAATTTGAATTAAGCTTGTTTAAAAGCTTTTAGCTTGTCTATTAATTTTGGTACAACTTCAAAAGCATCACCTACAATACCATAATCTGCAGCCTTAAAGAAAGGTGCTTCTGGGTCTGTGTTAATAACTACTTTTACTTTACTTGCGTTAATACCTGCTAAATGCTGAATTGCTCCAGAAATTCCGATAGCAATATATAAATTAGAGGCAACTGGTTTTCCTGTTTGCCCAACATGCTCTCCATGAGGTCTCCAACCTAAATCTGAAACTGGTTTAGAACATGCAGTTGCAGCTCCTAAAACATCTGCTAACTCTTCTATCATTCCCCAGTTTTCTGGTCCTTTTAAACCTCTACCAGCAGAAACAACAACTTCTGCATCTGCAATTGTTACTTGTCCTGTAATTTTGTCTATTTTTTCTGATTTTACGCCAGAATCTGCAATAGAAGCTTCAAAAGTTTCTGTAGTTCCAGAAACTGGATTTTCATGAACTCCGTAAGAATTTTTAGCGACTCCTATTATTTTTTTATCCGTAGAAATTACAGTATTGCTAAATCCTTTGTTAGAAAATGCTTTTCTTTTTACTGTAAAAGGACTTGTTGAACTTGGTAAAGCCACAACATTACTTGCATAACCAGCATCTAAAGAAACTGCTAATAAAGGTGCAACATGCAAAACATCGATACTAGAACCTAAAATTACTACTGATGAACCTTCTGCATCTGCAACTTGCTTTAAAACTGAAGCATATTCCTTTGCATTAAAGATTGATAAAGAATCATTAGTTACAGAAACAACTTTTTCTGCTCCATAGGTGTATAATTCTTCTGTACTATTTGCGTTTATGGTTAAAACAACTACGTTACTCCCTAGTTGTTCTGCTACTTTTTTTCCGTAAGAAACTACTTCAAAAGCACTTTTCTTAAATTTCCCTTCTGTGGAATCTGCAAAAACTAAAACTGACATATTTTATATTGTTTAATTGTTGAACTGTTTAATTGTTGAACTGTTTACACAATTTTACTTTTAAACAATTTTACATTATTTTTATTTTATTGAATTCTTTAAACGTTTAATTCTTGGTTTGTAACTTAAACAATTACACAACAAAACGCTTAAACAGTTACACACTTTTAAATTACTTTTGCTTCATTATGTAGCAAGTCAATTAACTCATCTACATTGTCTGCATCTATTAACTTAACGGTTCCTTTTGGCGCTGGTTTTTCAAAAGATGTTATTGATGTTGCGTTTTCTGAAGCAACAGGTTCAACAACATTTAATGGTTTTTTACGAGCCATCATAATTCCACGCATGTTAGGAATACGTAAATCCTTTTCTTCTACAATTCCTTTTTGACCTCCAATTACTAATGGCAAAGAAGTACTTAAAGTTTCGTTTCCACCATCAATTTCTCTAATAGCACTTACAGCAGTTCCATCAACCTCTATACCTACACAACCATTTACAAAGTTAAAATCTACTAAAGAAGCTAGCATTCCAGGAACCATTGCACCATTATAGTCTATAGATTCTCTACCTGCTAAAACCAAATCATAACCGCCGTTTTTAACAACTTCTGCTAATTGTTTTGCAACAGACAAACCATCTACTGCTTCCATATTTACACGAATTGCATCATCTGCACCAATAGCTAAAGCTTTACGCAAAGTTGGTTCTGTTGTAGCATTTCCAACATTTACAACAGTTACAGTTGCTCCTTGTTTTTCCTTAAACCACATAGCTCTTGTAAGACTAAATTCGTCGTAAGGATTTATTACAAACTGAACTCCATTGGTATCAAACTTTGTATCGTTTTCTGTAAAATTAATTTTTGAAGTGGTATCAGGCACATGACTAATACAAACTAATATTTTCATAATTCTGTTTTTTAAGCTTTATTGATGACAAAGTTACATCTTTTTTTAAAAAAATACTATGCGTGCATAGTATTTTTTAATTTATTTAACAATTAGCGAAAACGATTGAGTAATAATTATCTTTAAATTATGATAGTTTGTAAATTTGTAGGCAAAAAAATGATAAATATTTCCTTACTTTTGCTAACCAATATTATTTACAACAAAATTTAGATGAAAACAGTTCAATTCAGAGAAGCAATTTGCGAAGCAATGAGCGAAGAAATGCGCAGAGATGAGTCCATATATTTAATGGGTGAAGAAGTTGCAGAATATAATGGAGCTTATAAAGCCAGCAAAGGAATGTTAGATGAATTTGGCGAAAAAAGAGTTATTGATACTCCTATTGCTGAATTAGGTTTTGCAGGTATTGCTATTGGTTCTGCTATGAATGGTAATAGACCAATCGTAGAATATATGACCTTTAACTTCTCTTTAGTTGGTATTGACCAAATTATAAACAACGCAGCAAAAATAAGACAAATGTCTGGTGGTCAGTTTAATTGTCCAATTGTTTTTAGAGGGCCAACAGCTTCTGCTGGTCAATTAGGAGCAACACACTCGCAAGCTTTTGAAAACTGGTTTGCAAATACTCCAGGTTTAAAGGTAATTGTACCCTCTAATCCTTATGATGCAAAAGGTTTATTAAAAGCTGCCATTAGAGATGATGATCCTGTTATTTTTATGGAATCTGAACAAATGTATGGTGATAAAATGGAAATTCCTGAAGGAGAATACATTATCCCTATTGGAGTTGCAGATATTAAAAGAGAAGGTACAGATGTTACTGTAGTTTCTTTTGGAAAAATTATTAAAGAAGCATACAAAGCTGCAGAAGAGTTAGAAAAAGAAGGTATTTCTATTGAAATTATCGATTTAAGAACGGTAAGACCAATGGATCATGATGCTATTTTAAAATCTGTCAAGAAAACTAATAGATTGGTAATTTTAGAAGAAGCTTGGCCTTTTGGAAATGTTTCTACAGAAATTACCTATAGAATTCAAGAGGAAGCATTCGATTATTTAGATGCACCTATAAAAAGAATAAACACTGCAGACACTCCTGCTCCATATTCTCCTGTATTATTTGAGAAATGGATTCCAAATGCAAGTGATGTTGTAAAAGCTGTAAAAGAGGTGATGTACATTAAAAGTTAACATCATATTTTTTATCATATTAAAATCCTTTTTGATTCCTTTCAAAAAGGATTTTGTGTTTTCAACGAGATTTAACTTCTTAATTATGCAAAAGTCGAAAACCTTTGCGTAAATTATTCTTTTATAAACTCAATAATTCAGTATTTTTGCCATCCTATAAAAAATATAAATATTAATTATGAGCGATAAAAAAGAAATAACTTTTGATGTTTTAATAGAAATACCTAAAGGAAGTAGAAACAAATACGAATACGACTTTGATTTACACAAAATTCGTTTTGATAGAATGTTATTTTCTTCTATGATGTACCCTGGAGATTATGGTTTTATTCCTGAAACTTTAGCTTTAGATGATGATCCTTTAGATGTTTTAGTATTAGGTCATGAACCAACGTTCCCAATGTGTGTAAGCGAAGTAAAACCAATTGGAGTTTTCCACATGACTGATGAAAAAGGACCAGATGAAAAAATTATTTGTGTACCTGTTTCTGATCCTATTTGGAGCAACAACAATGATATTTCTGATTTAAATCCTCATCGATTAAAAGAAATTGAACACTTTTTTAAAGTATATAAAGATTTAGAAAAGAAAAAAGTTGATGTTGGTGGTTGGGGAGATGCAGAAGAAGCGATTAGTATATTTCATAAATCTGTAAAAAGATACCAAGAAAGTGATTATAAAAAAGCTGATAAATTCAAGATTTAATAAATTTTACAACACTATTTTATCAACCTCTTAAAATTAAACCTTTTAAGAGGTTTTTTTTTATTCTGATTTTCATACTTTAGCATCCGTTTTAAACTAATCAAATTAATAATATTTATGGAATCAATGATGATTTACATGCCAATTGCAATGGCAGTTTTAGGCTTAATCTATATGTGGGTTAAGAAATCTTGGGTAATGAAACAAGATGCAGGAGATGGTAAAATGAAAGAAATTTCAGATTATATTTATGAAGGTGCTCTCGCATTTTTAAGTGCAGAATACAAATTACTCGCAATCTTTGTAGTAATTGTAAGTGTTGCTTTAGCAGCTGTATCTTTTATAGTACCAACAACTCACTGGCTAATTGTAATCGCTTTTATTTTTGGAGCAGTTTTTTCTGCGTTTGCAGGAAATATAGGAATGAAAATTGCTACAAAAACAAATGTTAGAACTACACAAGCTGCCAAAACAAGTTTACCAAATGCTTTAAAAGTATCTTTTGGAGGTGGAACTGTAATGGGTCTTGGAGTAGCTGGTTTGGCTGTTTTAGGGTTAACTGCATTTTTTATCTTTTTCTTTCACTTTTTTATGGATGGTGTTTGGACAAACACTATGGATATGACCATCGTTTTAGAAACTTTAGCTGGTTTTTCTTTAGGAGCAGAATCTATTGCATTATTTGCTAGAGTTGGTGGAGGAATCTACACAAAAGCAGCAGACGTTGGTGCAGATTTAGTGGGTAAAGTAGAAGCTGGTATTCCAGAAGATGACCCAAGAAATCCTGCAACCATTGCAGATAATGTGGGTGATAATGTTGGTGATGTTGCAGGAATGGGTGCAGATTTATTCGGTTCTTATGTAGCAACAGTTTTAGCAGCTATGGTTTTAGGAAACTATATTATAAAAGATATGGGTGGTTCTATAAATGATGCTTTTGGCGGAATTGGTCCAATCTTATTGCCAATGGCAATTGCTGGTGTTGGAATTATCATTTCTATTATAGGAACTATATTGGTAAAAATTAGCGATAATAACGCTAAAGAACCTCAAGTAATGGGCGCTTTAAATACAGGTAACTGGGTTTCTATTGGTTTAGTTGCTGCTGCTTGTTTTGGTTTGGTAACTTGGATGTTGCCAGAAACTATGCAAATGGAATTCTTTGGAGAAGGTTTACAAGAAATTTCTTCGATGCGTGTTTTTTATGCAACTTTAGTTGGTTTAGTAGTTGGAGCCGTAATTTCTTCGGTAACTGAATATTATACAGGTTTAGGAAAATCACCTATCTTAAAAATCGTACAACAATCATCAACAGGTGCAGGAACTAATATTATTGCTGGTTTAGCAACAGGTATGATTTCTACATTTCCATCAGTTTTATTATTTGCTGGTGCCATTTGGGCTTCTTATGCTTTTGCAGGTTTTTACGGAGTTGCTTTAGCTGCTTCTGCAATGATGGCAACAACTGCAATGCAATTAGCTATTGATGCTTTTGGACCTATTGCAGATAATGCAGGTGGTATTGCAGAAATGAGCGAACAAGAACCAATTGTTAGAGAACGTACAGATATTTTAGATGCTGTTGGTAACACAACTGCTGCAACAGGTAAAGGTTTTGCAATTGCTTCTGCAGCGTTAACATCTTTAGCCCTTTTTGCTGCGTATGTAACATTTACAGGTATTGACGGAATTAACATATTTAAAGCGCCAGTTTTAGCGATGTTATTTGTTGGTGGAATGGTGCCTGTAGTTTTTTCTGCTTTAGCTATGAATGCTGTTGGAAAAGCAGCCATGGAAATGGTTCAAGAAGTTAGAAGACAATTTAGAGATATTCCTGGAATTATGGAAGGAACAGGGAAACCTGAATATGATAAATGTGTCGCAATTTCTACAGAAGCATCTTTAAGAGAAATGATGTTGCCTGGTTTATTAACAATCGGTTTTCCATTAATTATTGCTTTTGTACCCATGATTTTTGGAATGGATAATTTAGCAATCGCAGAAATGTTAGGTGGTTATATGGCTGGTGTTACAGTTTCTGGTGTACTTTGGGCAATTTTTCAAAACAATGCTGGTGGAGCTTGGGACAATGCAAAAAAATCTTTTGAAGCTGGTGTAGAAATTGATGGTGTGATGACTTTTAAAGGTTCTGAAGCACATAAAGCTGCTGTAACTGGAGATACTGTTGGAGATCCTTTTAAGGATACTTCTGGTCCATCAATGAACATTTTAATTAAACTTACTTGTTTAATTGGTTTGGTAATTGCACCAATTTTAGGTGGACATTCAGATTCAGAAACTGCCAAAACAAAAGAAACTAAAAAAGAAATTAAAGTTGATGCTAAAAAAGTGGACAATACATTAGCCGCAAAAACTAAAGTAGTTACTTTAAAATAGTAAAATTTACTTTTTAAATTATAACAAAACCTATTGAGTTGATCACTTGATAGGTTTTTTTATTTTTAAAAGTATGTTTAGAACAAATCGTTGACTTTTAAATTGTTATAAAAAAAGTTATCTTTACAGGGTAACTGTAACATAAAACGTAGGATATCATTTGGTTTTTACGGGATATGCGTACTAAAAGTTACTATAAAAAGAGTTACCAACAAGCTGAACAAAAATCCTGCTAATGAACAAACTTTCGTCTGAAAACCTAAATCTTCTGCCAAATCCGAATGAATTACAAAAGATTTGTAAATCCATTTCTGCTTTGGAAGCAATTATCTGTCCTGAATGGGAATACAGATATTATTCTTATCAAAAAGATTGGAGTGAAACAGAAGAGTTTTGCGAAATGAGAAACGGACAAGGAGACCAAATGTTAATGGTTTTTAGCAAAAACGGAACTTGTATTAACGGATTTGCTCACGAAAGCGAAATGAATGGTTGGGAAAACATTCCAATTGAAGAAAAAAAATCTTTTGTAGAAAAACTATTTGGTTCAAAAAAAGAAACCAAAACGGAATTAACTCAAATAATTTCAAAAGGAGTTGTGGATGATTTACCAAAAATATTTAATGAATTTATATTCGGAGAACCTGTAAAAAGTATTGGAACAACTTTTTGTATTTGGCAAACTGAAACCGACAATAATTGGAAAATTGGAAAAGTCGATTTACCAAAAGACGAATATAAAGATGGTTCTAATGTTTTACTACAATTATTAGACGGAAAACCTTTGACTTACAAAAATTGGGCGGAAGAATATTACGAGGAAAATTTTGAAGAAAACGAACTTAAATTGGAACTTGTAGAAAAGGTTTATAAAGGAACTATAATAACAAAAGAGTTGGTTCTCGAATTAAATCCTGAATTAGAAGATTTTGAACAATTGAAATCTGATTTAAACGAAATTGGATATGAACATAAAATATAAAGCCAGTTGGTAACACCGTGTATAATTCATTGCTAGTTATAGCCTACTTACGAAAGTCCTCGCGGACTTTCTATCTGTGATTTATTTGCTAACTTTAGTGCTTAAACACGCAACGAAATCATACACAAAACCGTTAGCCACAATTAAACCAAAAAATGAACGAATTAACTAAAATTGGAAAAAAAAGAACAATACTAATTTCAATAAGTATTTTATTAGTTTCAATTCATACGATATATTTTTATCATTCTGTGAGACCAGAAATTGAGTCAAAAAAACTTATCCAACAATTAATAAGGTTTTCATTGACAATCGGACTTTTAATTATGGTTTATAAAGGAAAGAATTGGGCGAAAATTGTTTCGATAATTTTATTTTCTTTAGCACTTCTAGGAGCAATAGTTGGTTTAGGAACTTTAGACACACCTTTTATGAATAAAATCCCTTTATTAGTTATGATTTTTATCTATTCAATGGCAATTTATCATTTTGGTTTTGCTAAAAGTTTTAAAGAGTTTTTCAAATTTCAAAATACTGAAATTACAGAATCAATTCAAGATTCTAAAGAAATTATGGAATCAGAAAAATTTTGGAAAATTATTGAGACTACAAAATCTGAAAGTTCTGGAGATTATGAAAAACAACAATCTCTACTTGAAAGAGAATTATTAAAACTAACCGCAAAAGAAGTTTTAGAATTTGACAATAAATTTAGAACATTAAGAGGAGAAATCTATACTTGGGATTTTTGGGCTGCTGCTTATATAATAAATGGAGGTTGCTCTGATGATTGTTTCTCTGATTTTAGAGGTTGGTTAATTGGACAAGGCAAATCAATATTTGAAAGTGCAGTCCAGAATATTGAAACACTTTCTGAACTCAAACAAACAAACGATGGAGATTGGGAAGGTTTAAGTTATATTCCAACTGACATTTATGAAAAAAAGACAGGAAATGATATGCCTAATGGAATTCAAGAAAATTTTGAAATTACCGGAGAAGAATGGGAAGAAGATGAAAATGAATTGAAAAATAGATTTCCGAATTTATACGCAAAATTCGGAATGGAATAAAAATAACTGTGGCTAACATCCGAATATAACCTATAAAAACCACCTCCTCAATCAACTAAATCATTCTAAAATCATAAAAAAAACTTGATTACTCTCTATTTTTAAAGCTAATTAGAATATTTTTTTTAAAACTGTAAGTCTAAATACATCAACCTTAAAAAATAAGTTTAGCACAAAAATAAATTCCAAATAAAGTTTAAAAAACCACATTAAAATGTGGTTTTTTTATGCAATATATTTACCTTTAAAATAAAAAAATGTCAATTTTCACAAATGATCCTTTGCAAATAATGGTGTTTCAAAGTTATGGAACGGATTCTCATTTTTATACAAGAGGAAGAGCTTTAGAGGATGAAAACATCAACCTAGAAAGTAATAATTTTTTTAGATTGCTTGTAAATACTTGGAAACGTTTTGAAAGTGATGAAATTAAAAACACGTCGTTAACAATTACCTTTCCTAACAGCTTTACAATTACAACAAAAACAAATGATAATGGTTATTTTGTGGTTGATGCAAAAATTGAAGGTTTAAGTAAATTAGCAAATAGCGAAGGTTGGTTGCATTTTACTGTTTCTTTTACAAACGAACATGTAGGAAGAAAAATAAACAATAACAATAAATTTTCTGGAGAACTTTTAATTCCCCCAAAAGATGCTGAATTTGGAGTTGTAAGTGATATTGATGACACAATTTTACACACAGGAGTAATCTCTAAATTAAAATGGAAATTATTAATAAACACTTTTTTTAGAGCGCCATTTAAGAGAAAAGCACTAAAGGGTTCGTCTGAATTTTATAGTTTGTTGCATTTAGGAAAATCAGGAAAAAACGCAAATCCTTTTTTTTATGTAAGTCATAGTCCATGGAATTTATATAGATATTTAGAATATTTTTTACATAATAATAGCTTTCCAAAAGGTGCCATTTTGCTAAGAACAATGAAAAATATGATGCATAAAAACACGGATGAAAAACCTCAAAAACAAAAAGAAATCATCAATATTTTAAAAACATACCCAGATTTACCTTTCATTTTAATTGGGGATGCAGGTGAACATGATGCTGATATTTACATGGAAATTGTTAAAAATCATCCAAAGAGAATAAAGGCTATTTTTTTAAGAAGTGTTAAAAGTAAAAGAAGAATTTTACGCATTAAAAACCTTATTGAAAATTATACAGAAGTTCCATTTTTTATTGTAGATTCAAGTGAAGAAGCTATTAAAATCGCAAAAGAACATAATTTTATTGCATAAAAAACCTACCTAAATTTAAATTTAGGTAGGTTTTTATAGGTTGATTTTTTTATACTTTTCTTCTTCCTGTAATTAAAGAAATTACAAATAAAACTATAAATATAAAAAATACAATTTTAGCGATTCCAGCAGCTGCTCCAGCAATTCCTCCGAATCCTAAAACTCCAGCGATTAATGCAATAATTACAAATATGATTGTCCAACGTAACATAATTTATTTTTTTAAGGTTAGTATGTAAAATAGTTTGGTTACTATTTCTTGTTATACAAATATAAACAACTCATAATCTTCTATTTAACGCTATTAAACTTAGTATTAACTCAAATAAATTCTATATATCGTAAAAAAAAGGTTGCCTTTTCAGACAACCTCTACCAATCAACCAAACTAAAATCTTTAGTGAATACTCTCTAAAGATTTAATGTTTTTCAAGCCGTTTTCAATTTTATTTTTTTGAGCTACTAAAATTTCTTTTGTAGTAGTTGGCAAACTTGTATCCTTTATAATTTCTTGATATTCGTTAATTGCCGTTTTTTCTCCTCTAATAGATTCCTCTAACATCGATTCTTCATTGTCTAAAGATAAAAATGCTTTTATGTCCATCCAAGTTCTATGTGCAGATCCTGTTACACTTCCTCCTTTATCTACTTCTTGATGAAATCCTCTAATTTCAGATTTTAATTCATGTCCAAAATCATATCTTTCCTCAGCTTTTATTTTAAAATATTTTTTTAAAGCTTGGTTTTCTACATTTTCAGCTGCTTTTTTAAAGCCCTTTTCTGCATCATATGTTTTTTCTAATAAATCATTTAATTTTTGTCCAACTTGTTCTGAGTATGTCTTCATAATTTTTTTCTTTTTAAGTGAGCGTTTGTTTTTTAATTGATGTGAAACGCATTACATCCTTTTTTTCATAACTTATTCTTTCAATACAAAGGTATTTAGATACTCAGGTTTTTATTGATGCAGAAGAGTTGTTCTTTAACTCATTTCAACATTATTGAACATAATTTCAAGCTTACAACATGCAAAAAATGGAAACGATTTTTTTCTATCATTATATCCTTTTGGTTTTGTTAAAAATATGCATCTATATTTGTGTCTTTAATTTTTAACCCTATAAAATCAATTGTAATTGTAAAACAGCAAAACATCACGCATGTATCTTAAAAACAAGAAATACTATTCTTATAATTATTAAAATATGAACTCGATATAAATAATTGTTATTCTATTTAAGACTTTTTCCTATTTTAACTATCTTTACAAATTAACCTTACGTTACCAAAAGTGATTATTTAACATTGTAAATTGTATGATTCATATTGAGATTATTGCTGATAGCCCAAAAGATTTTATTGAACAACTACAAGATGCAATTGGTGGAGAAACCACTGAAAGGTGGAGTGAATTTGTTCTAAAAATTAATAACGAAAATGGCATAGGCAGTATTCGTTTTATTCCTTTTGATTGGGGTGTTAATTTACTTGATTTTGATATTAAATTTCATAAAGAAATTACATTGCATATTAAAGCAAATGATGAATATAACCCTATCCGTTTCATTTACCCAACTGTAGGAAATATCAAACATAAATTTGGAGTTCATCAAAAAGAAAAAGAGGTTAATCAATTTCAATCTTTAATTTTTACGAATAAAACAGATGGTTTTAATGATATAATTTTTCCAAAAAATGAAAAATTAGAAATTAATGTAATTCAAATTATTAGAAAGCATTTTTTAAAGAAAAGAACCACAAACGTATCAACCTTAAACAAGAAATTATACGAGGTTTTTGTAGATACAGATCACGATAATAGGTTTGCCAGTTATGGAATAATGAATCTTAAGATGGCAGATTTAATTAATAAACTGCATAAAATTAAAGCGAAAGGAATGCTTAGAATCTTAAAGATTGAAGCAAAAATTTACGAAATTTTATCCATGCATATTCAGCAACATAACAGGCTTTTAGAAGGAGATCTTTTACCTGATTCCATGAATAAAAGCGAGTTAAAAATTGTTAGAAAAGTAGCAAATTCGATTTTAAAAACACCTGCAAAAGAATATTCTTTAGATCAACTTTCTTTTAAATCTGGTTTAACACAAGCTAAACTTCAAGAAGGTTTTAAGTTTTTATACAAAAGAACTGTTACAGAATATATAAGACATGTTCGTTTAGAATCTGCTAGAGACATGCTTAAAAACACCGATTTAAATATCTCTCAAATTGTATATAGTATTGGCTTTAGTAGTAGAAGTTATTTTTCTAAAATTTTTAAAGAAAAATACAATATTACACCTAACCAGTTTAAAAAAAAACTCAAAATAGTCGCATAAAAAAGCCTTGATGTTTTAGAACACCAAGGCTTCAAATCAACCAACCATTATAGAATTATTTTAAATAATTTTATAATACGTTTTTTAGTTGTTTTAATTTATTTAAATATTTTTTTCAACAGCACTAAAGCACCATATTTACTAGCAAATTTGGCTACACCAGCAAGTATACTTAAAGGCTTTAAACTATCTTGAAAATCGCTTTTAACTAATTTCAATTCCTCTAAACCTATTTGTTTTTCTAAACTTAATCTCTTTAAATCGGCTTCAATTTGCTCAAAACTTTCATATGCTCTCATCTTTTTTTATTTTTTGAAAAATTTAACTGATAAACCTTTAATAATCTTCCTATCAATAGTTTTTCTAATAAAAAACATACATATTCCTAATAAAATATAAATACCGCCAACAGATAAAAGACCTAAAGATATACTTTCGAAATAATCTCCTAATTCAATTGCCAAAGCTACAGACATAAAAAGAATGCCTAAGGTTAATAAGCCACCAATTAAAACTAGTTTAGTTACAGTACTTATAGAAGAGGTTGTAACTAAAAAAGCTTTTAATTTTGCGTAGCTAATTGTATCTTTTACATACTTTTTTCCAATATCAGTTGCACTATCAGAAGATTTGTTTATAGAATCGTATAAACTCATAAATTATACAGTTTGTGTAAGAGGTTCACTTTTTGAATCTTTATTTTTCTGTAAATTTTTGTTTTTCTCTTTTAATTCAGCTAATTTTTTTTCTAAAGTAGTAATAACGTCATCTGCTTTATAGCTCACGTTAGACATTACACTCTCTAGTTGTGTTTCTAAATTTCCTTTTTGGTCGGTATATGTAGATGCTACTTGCTCTTTTAATTCAGCAGCTCTTTCTGCTAATTTATCTTTAGCCAACATAGCTTCGTCAGATATTTTTTGTCTGGTGTTTATACCTTTGTCTGGTGCAAATAAAATTCCTAAAGTTGCTCCAATTACTGTTCCTGCTAATAATCCTACTACTGTGTTGCTACTATTACTCATGTTTATATTTTTTATGGTTTGATATTAATTTTTTGTTGTTACAAAGATACATTTTAAGTAAAATGATACTTAACTCAAAAAAAACAAATTTTAACTCAAACAGAATTAAATTTAATTTTATGATTCACAGCTTTTTGTGCCAATTTATGAATTGCAAATGCTGTAAGCTGCAAAACTCTTGGATAACCACCTGTAACCTGGCAATCTCTCATTAAAACAATCAATTTGCCTGATGGTGTTAACTGAACAGTACCTGGCAAAACTGCTGATGTCAGGATTTGAGGTATAGTATTCTCTAAAATTTCATTTAGTTTTATACCCATTCTATTGGCATCATTAGAAATTGTAAAAAAATCATTTGTTACTAATTTTTGTTGATATTCGCTTAACAACTCAAATTCTGGACCTTTAAAACAATCTAAATGTAGCGTATTAAAATGATTTTCATCAATCTTAACAATTGTTTTGGTTGATGAAACCAGTGTTGTATGTTCATTGTAAGAAAGTAAATCGTTTTTTTTAACGAGGCCATTTTTAGTTATGGGTTGATAAAAACTTCTACTATTTAATTTTATTTCTGATAAAAAACCAGCTTTTACTGCCACATTACAGCGCATACCAAATTTTACTTTTCCAAAAGATAATATGTCATTTTCAAAAACTTGAATTCTTGAATTTAATGCAATAGGTTTTTCATTAATTGTTGGTGAAAAATCTCCACCAGAAACACAAATTACGGTTTTCTTTAAAAACTGGAATTTACAACTTCCTAAAGTGACTTCTAAAACTGCAGCTTGCAAAGAATTATTTAAAATACTATTGGCTAAATCAGCAGAATATCCATCCATAGCTCCAGAAACAGGAACTCCAAGATTAGCAAAACCAACTCTACCTTTGTCTTGTATTGTTGTAAAAAAACCAGCTTTTAAAACTTTAAGCATTGTATAAAGTTTTATGAAGTTGATATTTTTTTGACGCTATTTCATTTTCAAGTTGATAAAACGTATCCTTAGAAATAGGGTTGAATTTTATAAAATCGCCTGCTTTTGCAAAACAAGGATTTATAGGATCAACATCAAAGAAATTAACAGGAGTTTTACCAATAATATTCCAACCACCAGCAGAATTTTGCGGATATACGCCTGTTTGCTTGCCTCCTATTCCCACAGAACCTTTTGCAACTTGCAATCTCGGATTTGGTTTTCTATCAAAATATATTTTTTCATCTAATCCACCTAAATATAAAAATCCTGGTAAAAACCCGATAAAATAAATTTTGTAAGTAGCCTCAGCATGAATTTTTATAATTTGATCAATTTTTAAACTTGATTTTTTTGACATTTCTTGCAGATCAATTCCAAATTCTAAATCGTAACAAACAGGAATTTCCCAATGAAAATAATCTTGTTTTGCAATTTTTAAGGTTGATATATAAACGGATTTTAAAAGTACAACCTCTTCCTTAAAATCTTGAATAAAGTCTTTATAAATAATGGTTAATGAATTATAACCCTGAATTAAATCGATAAAATAAATCTCTTTTCTTTGCTTTATTTTTTCAACAAAAAGTAATATATCATTTAATATTTCATCATCAATAATAGCTTGCCATTCTATAAGAATCGCCTTTTCTCCAAACCGTTTATATGTTGGTTGATTAATCAATTTTAAAACCTTCTTTTTCTAAATTTTGATACAAATATTTTACAATTTCAACAGCGCTTTCTGTATCTCCATGAACACAAAAAGTATCTACTTTTATAGCAGTTTCCATACCAGAAACTGTTTTTACTTTCTCGTTTTTAATCATATTTAAAATATGATTTAAAACGGTTGTTTCATCGACTAACAAAGCATTTTTATATGTTCTGGAAACTAAAGATAAATCATCATTATAACTCCTATCTGCAAAAGCCTCATACTTAATGTTGATATTATTTTTGATTGCAATTTTCTCAATCACAGAATTATAAGGAACATATAAAAAGGTATCTTTTAAATATTTTTTAGTTGATTTAATAAATAAAACTGCCAATTTTTCGTCAACTGTAATGGCATTATACAAAGCTCCATGAGGTTTTATGTGATGTATTTTCACATTAAAAGTAGCTAATCGTTCTAAAAATAAATCTAATTGATTTTGTATACTTTTGGTAAAATCTTCATCAGTCATTTGCATGAACTTTCTACCAAAATTTTCTTTGTCAGGAAAAGAAGGATGAGCACCAATTTTTATGTTATTTTTTATCGCTAATTGGATAGTTTTATCAATAGAATTTGCATCACCAAAATGACCTCCACAAGCAATATTGCAAGAGGAAATGTAAGGCATTAATAAATGCTCATTTTGGATTCCTTCTCCAACATCACAATTAATATCGATTGTTTTTATCATTGCTACTAATAATTTTTAATCTTTTTGGGTTGCAATAAATGCTGATTTTCGCCACGAATTCACGAATTTTATTTTTCGTTTCAAAATGTGAATTTCACAAATAAAAATTCCTTTGAAATTTATAAAATTTAGTGTTATTATTTTACAGATCAGAGTGAATTTTTTTAATTCGTGAATTCGTGGCAACATTGTTCTAAAATCTAAAGCAAACCAAACACTTTCATAATCCCTTTTGCACCTAAAAATATAGAAATTGCTAAAATTATAAATCCAAAAACATTTTGTTTTCTTGTGTTTACAAAACTGCCTAAAACATTCTTTTTGTTCATTATCCATAATAAAATTCCTGCTATAATTGGTAACAACATGCCATTTGCGACTTGTGCAAACTTTATAATTTCTATGGGTTTTATTCCAATGGATGAAAAAATAACACCTAAAAGTAAAATAATTATCCAAACCATTTTAAAAGATTTGGATTGCATATTTCCTTTTAAACCCAAACAACCTTGAGCAACATACGCTGCTGCTAAAGGCGCTGTAATTGCAGATGTGATTCCTGCAGCAAACAACCCTAAAGCTAAAAAGTATTTGGCAAATTCGCCATATAAAGGCGCTAAACCTTCTGCTAAATCTGCTACATTTAAAATATCTTTTGACGGAATTGAAGCTGCTGAAATAATAATTGCCATAGAAACCATACCTCCTAAAATAATCGAAATAATCGTGTCTTTTTTAGCGAGTGAAACATCTTCTTTATTTTTCCATCTTTCTTTGACTAAAGACGCATGTAAAAACAAATTGTAAGGCACAACAGTTGTTCCAATTAAACCAATAACAGTCAACAAACTTTTTTCTGGAAATTTGGGAATAAACATTCCTTTTAAAACGTCAAAAATATTGGGTTGTGTTATAATTGCAGTAATTACGAAGGAGAAACTCATCAACAAAACCAACGTAACTAAAGCTTTTTCGAGGAATTTATAATTGCCAATATACAAAAGTACGAATGCAATTAGACCAATGATTACACTCATAAAATTGATAGAAAAATCGCCAATAGTATGTTTAAATTCTCCAAAAATTGTTTCCAATCCTAAAATTCCACCACTAATATTTCCTGCTTCGTAAGAAGCATTTCCAACCACAATTGCAGATAAAATAAGAATCGTAATAAACTGTTTTAAAAACGGAATTTTAATCTCTTCTCGAATAACTTCTGATAATCCTTTTTGAGAAATAATACCCAATCTTGCAGCCATTTCTTGCAAAACAATCGTTGCAATTATAGAGAGCAACATTGCCCACAACAAATTGAATCCGAAATTGACACCAGCCAATGTACACAATGTAACTGTTCCTGGGCCTATAAAAGCTGCAGCCACTAAAGTTCCTGGACCAATATTTTTGAAGTATTTTTTTAGCATTATTCCCAAACCATTTTATCTATTTCTGTAAATTTTGACAGTTCAAATTGTATTTTTTTCAATCTTGGATTTTTACTAATTATTAAATCAATTTCCTCTGATTGAGCCACACTTGATTTGTTATTAATTTTCATAGAGTCTAAAAATTTAAGATAATAATTCTCAAATACATAATTCATTATTAATCCTTCACTAGATCCTAATCTTCGATATAAAAGAAATTTATTTTTCATCGAATCAAAATAAGTGGCTAAAGGATGCATAAATAACTCTTCAGAACACTTTTCAAAAGAACCATTGGGTTTTTGAAAATATATTTTCCAATTTCCTCCTGCATTTCCCCAATCTCCACTTTGGAAACCAGAGATCAATAAATCATTTAAACCATCGTTATTTAAGTCAATGATACTTCTAAATAAATTTTCATTATCTGGCTCAAAAACTCGATTTTTAGTTTTTGAGATATAATCATGAATGCAATTATTTAAGAAAACTTTTTCTTGTTGCGCAGATATAGAGAAAGAAATTAATAAAATCAAAAACACTAAAAACAACTTCATTATTTATGTTGTAAAAATTCTTAATAAATATACTTCTAAAAAACAAAAACACCTCAAAATTGAGGTGTTTTATAAATATATAATAACGAAATAAACTTATTTGGAGATACATAACAGATCCCGCTAAAAAAAGCGGGATTAGTTCAACTTACAATTTTTATTGCGTTGCTTCGAAACTTATAAAAATTGAGTTTCATTAATACGCATATCTTTGAGGGCCTCCTCTACGAATTTCTTCGTTGGCAAATTCTTCAAATTGTTTAAAATTATGTCTAAATGCATTCGATAATTTAAATGCTGTTTCATAATAAGCATCATCATTATTCCAAGTAGATCTTGGACTTAATAATTCTGTTGGCACTCCAGGACAAAATCTTGGTTGTGCAACTCCAAAAACTGAATGAATGTGGTAATTTTCGTAAGTATAATCGCCCAGTTCGCCATTTAAAACAGCAGTAATCATTGCCCTTGTATATTTTAATGGCATTCTTCTACCAACACCATATTTACCTCCAGACCAACCTGTGTTTACAAGCCACACATTAACACCTGCATCTTTCATTTTCTTGCTTAACATTTCTGCATATTTTGTAGGATGTAAAGGCATAAATGGCGCACCAAAACACGCTGAAAAATTAGGAGTAGGTTCTGTAACTCCTGCTTCAGTTCCTGCTACTTTAGCTGTATAACCAGATATAAAATGATAGGCAGCCTGTGCTGGAGTCAGTTTAGATATTGGAGGCAAAACTCCAAAAGCATCCGCAGTTAAAAAGAAAATATTCTTCGGATTTTTACCAATTGATGGTTCCTGAATATTATCTATATGATAAATTGGGTAACTTACTCTTGTATTTTGTGTGATAGAAGTGTCTGCAAAATCTACAACACCTTTATCATCCATTACAACATTCTCTAAAATTGCCCCTTTTTTAATCGCTGCAAAAATTTCTGGTTCTTGTTCTTGAGATAAATTAATCACTTTTGCATAACAACCGCCTTCAAAATTAAAAACGGTGTTTTCTGCAGTCCAACCATGTTCATCATCACCAATTAAACTTCTGTTTGGATCTGTAGAAAGTGTTGTTTTTCCTGTTCCTGATAAACCAAAGAAAATGGCTGTATCACCATCTTTACCAACGTTTGCAGAACAATGCATTGGTAAAGTGTTTTTATAAACTGGTAAAATAAAATTTAAAGCAGAAAAAATTCCTTTTTTAATTTCACCTGTATATCCTGTACCACCAATTAAAGCGATTTTTTTAGTAAAATTTAAAATTGCAAAGTTATGCTGACGAGTTCCATCAACAGCTGCATCAGCCATAAAACCTGGTGCGTTTATAACTGTCCATTCAGGAGAAAAATCTTTTAATTCTGCTGCTGTTGGTCGTAAAAACATATTGTAAGCAAACATATTGCTCCAAGGATATTCGTTTACAACTCTAATATTTAATTTGTAATTTTCGTCTGCACAAGCATAACTATCTCTTACAAAAATTTCTTTCTCAGATAAATAATCGACAACTTTGTCATATAATTTATCGAATTTATCTTCTTCAAAAGGTAAATTAATTTTGCTCCACCAAACTTTATCTTCTGTAATACTGTCTTTTACAATAAAACGATCCATGGGAGACCGACCTGTAAACTCACCAGTATTTACTGCAATTGCTCCTAAAGAAGATGCTACCCCTTGCTCTTTTTGAAGTGTTTCTTGATGTAATTCGTTAGAAGTTAACTGATAACGAACTGTTGCATTTTTGATTCCTAGACTATTTAACGAAATCGATTTCGTATTTGTATCTACCATATCAATATTTTTAGTTTTTTTATGAGCTACAAAACTAATCAATATTTTAAAAACGACCTTATTTTTATTTATTATTTATGATTTTTTTATTTCTGCTTGTACTTTTTCGCAAAAATTATAAGCATTGAAATCCAGACAATTATAAGAAAAAGCCCACCTAAAGGAGTTACAAACCAAATTGATTTCGCAGAAATAGAAGTTAATTGAATTGTATAAATTGAGCCTGAAAACATAACAACTCCTAAAATTAAAAGGTAGCTAATTATATTTTTTTGTTTGATAGAAAAGCCATTATAGATATTTATGAACAATAAAATAATTGCATGATACATTTGATAACGAACAGCCGTTTCAAAACTCAATAATTGATCTGAAGTTAAACTTTCTTTTAAAGCATGTGCACCAAATGCACCCAAAATAACTGCTGACAATCCAAAAAAACAAGCAATAATTAAATTTTTAAACATTTTAAAAGGTTTTTGTTTAATTTTAAACAATTTTAGTATCTTCGTTCAAATACAAAAATACAGCTTTCTTTTATGAAAAACATATTGATTATTGGTGCAGGAAAATCGAGTTCGTCTTTGATTAAATTCTTATTAGACAAATCTGACGAAGAAAATTTAAAAATAATTATTGGGGATTTATCCACCAAAAATGCAGCTAAAATTATCAACAATCATAAAAATGCAAAAGCGATAATTTTTGACGTTTTTGATGAACAACAACGTGAAAAGGAAATTGAAAAATCAGACCTTGTAATATCAATGTTGCCAGCAAGATTCCATATAGAAGTTGCTAAAAGTTGTGTGAAATTTAAAAAGCACTTAGTTACTGCTTCTTATATTTCTGATGAAATTAAAGCACTTGACAAAGCTGCAAAAGAAAGTGGTTTAATATTTATGAATGAAATTGGGTTAGACCCAGGTTTAGATCATATGAGTGCCATGAAAGTACTAGATAAAATTAGAGAAAAAAATGCCAAAATGTTACTTTTTGAATCCTTTTGTGGTGGTTTGGTGGCTCCTGAAAGTGACACTAATCTTTGGAATTACAAATTTACTTGGAACCCAAGAAATGTAGTTTTAGCAGGTCAGGGAGGAGCTGCCATGTTTATTCAAGAAAGTACGTATAAATATATTCCTTATCATAAATTATTTAGAAGAACGGAATTTTTAAAGATTAACAATCAAAAATTTGAAGCGTATGCAAATAGAGATTCTTTAAAATATAGAAGTGTTTACGGTTTAGACGATATTCCAACAATGTACAGAGGAACTATTAGAAAAGTTGGTTTTTCTAGAGCGTGGAATATTTTTGTACAATTAGGAATGACAGATGATTCTTACACCATAGAAAACTCTGAAAACATGAGTTACAGAGATTTCGTAAACTTGTTTTTAGCGTATTCTCCATCAGATTCTGTGGAATTAAAATTACGCTCTTATTTAAAAATAGATCAAGATGATATGATGTGGGAAAAACTAATTGAACTCGATCTTTTTAATCCAAAGAAAAAAATAGGAATCTCGAATACTACTCCTGCTCAGGCACTTCAAAAAATATTAGAAGATTCTTGGACTTTGCAAGAACATGATAAAGACATGATTGTTATGCAACACCTTTTTGGTTTTGAAATCGGTGGTAAAAAACATCAAATTGAAAGTAGTTTAATTGTTGAAGGCGAAAACCAAACCTATACAGCAATGGCTAAAACAGTGGGTTTACCAATGGCAATTGCTGCTATAAATATTTTAAAAGGTAAAATTAAAACACCTGGAGTTCAAATACCAATTTCTAAGGAAGTGTATGAGCCTATTTTAAAAGAATTAGAAAATTACGGAATTAAATTTACCGAAAAAGAAGTTCCATATTTAGGTTATAATCCTAACAATGTTATAGGTTAACAAGAGTTTTAACTTTCTAGCAAGGGGTTTAAATCCCTTGTCTATTATTTTACATTTTCAAATAAAAATCTTTGGTTAAATTGATATATGCTTCTGTATATTGATGACGCTCTTTTTCTATAATTAAATGTTCTGAATTAATTTCTGTTGAATGAAAAGAAAACTCCATTAACACTCTTTTTACTTCGGATGTTTCATTTCCTTGAACTCTACAAATTCTATTTATAATTAAATGTTGTTCTTTAGCGAGGTTGATAAAATTCTCCTCTTCTTTATAAGGAATTACAATTGCAAATTTTCCATCCGAAGAAAGAATTTTCACAACACCAGTAATCAATTCTAAAAATGATAAAGAACTTGTAAAACGTGCTTTATTTCTAGCATCACTTTCAGTTTCAAATTCGTCAGTATAAAAAGGTGGGTTTGTAACGATTAAATCATAAGTTTCCTCTTCTTCTGCAATTTCATCAGCAAAATTTTGAAAAGTACTATTGTAACAATATAAACGATCTCCCCAATCAGATTCTTCAAAATTGGCAACAGTTTGTTCGTACGCATTTTCATCAACCTCAACAACATCAATTGTCATGGCATCACTTCTTTGAGCAAGCATTAAGCCAATAACTCCAGTTCCTGATCCAATATCTAAAATTGTGTCAGGAAAATTATCCAAAGTACACCAAGCACCTAATAAAACACCATCAGTACCAACCTTCATAGCTGTTTTATCTTGATGAACTGTAAACTCCTTAAATTGAAATGGTTTTATCATTTGTCAAAAATAACCAAATTTAAAATCTACAAAAGAGTTATTCTAGAGATTAAATTTAAATATCTTGAATTTAACATATTAAATTCATCAATTGAGTTATAATTGTTAATTTTGTAGCTAATTAAAGTAAAAATAAAAGAACCATGAAAAAACTACTATTTATTATTGGTATTATATTATTTAATTCTTGTACAGTTTCAAATGCTGAAGAAGAAATAATAGTAGATCCAGTTTCAGCAGAAGATAGAGTTGTAAGAATGGAATTTAGCACTACACAACTCAGTTTTGACGAAATTAGAATTAGTTATTTTGACTTTAAAACAAATTCTTATCCAGTTGTTATACATCAATTTTCTTATGATTCAGCAGGACAACCTATTCCTTTTATATTAACTATTGAGAATTATGATTTTAGATATATCAATGGAGAAGCGTATAGAAACAACCCAAATACAGAAGAAATTTCTGTAAAAGTTTATGTTAATGACGAACTCGTAATTGAAGAAGCAGAAAGAGGAGAAGATGGAGAATATGCCGAAATTAGATTCAATTACGACATAGTATTGAAAAAAAATATTTAAAATCTGATTTGCATTTCAAAATATTCTAAATAATAATATATTTAAAAAAAAGCTAGCCTTGTGTATAAAAACTATTTGGAAACAAATGTTTTATGCACAAGGCTTTCAATTAGTTTATTATCAATTCTATAAAATTAAAAATCTAACCTCTTATGTACGTTATCTTCTGAATAAGAAATTGAGAAAGCAAATGTTTTTAAATCTGCTTTTAAATGTGCGTTTGAATCTTTATTAGACCACAAAATACTTAATTTATCTTCAGAAATATTTATAACACTTAATTGACCTAAAAATGCTTTTAAGGTATTTCTTAAACGCATTATTTTAAGTTGATTTATAACGATATCCTTTTTTAAACCTTGCTCAATATCTTCTTTAAAAAGTGTTGTTCTATTAATTTCTTTATGACCTCCACTGCCACCTTTATCGGCAGCTACATAATTATTTTTCCCAGCAAAAATATCTAAGTACCAAACTTGTGGAATACCAGGCATAAACATCTGTATAGCTCTTGCTAATAATAATTTTTGTTCGTTTTCGTCTAAAGCACTAAAAAAAGTAGCATTTACTTGGTAATAAGATATTTTTTTTCCTGATGGATCATATAAGTTTTTTACTCTTCCACCTCGATCCATAATCGTATTCATTATAGTCTCAATCTCTTTATCTTCTAATAAACCTTTGTTATAATTGCCATTTACTTCTTTTCCTTTTAAATCTAAAACAGGAATACCATCATGACAACCCAACATATTTACTGTTTTGTATCCTTTGTTTATAATTTCATTTACCCAATTTAGTAGTGCTTTGTTATTTCCTGTTTCAAGAGTATGAATCATTAAACCTGGTAAGAAAAAATCGTAAATTTGGTAGCCTTCTTTAGCCACTTCATCATGTAAATTCAAACCATATTCTGCGTGAATTTCTGGCAGTAAAATTAAATCGTTTTTTTTAGCAATTTGATTAATTCTTTCTAAATAATTCCAAGTACCTGGTTTGTTAAAAAAGTTAGTCTGACCAATCTCTTTATGTAAATAAGCAAATGCATCTAAACGTAAAATTTTACATCCAAAACTTTTTACTTTTGCTAGCGTTTCCTCGTAAAAATCCCAGACTAACTCAGATTTTGCATTTACATCCATCTGGCCTAAATAAGCCCTATTTTTGTATACTATTTTTAGAATTTCTGCTTTGTACGGTTCAAATTCATTGAAATTAAAAGTTTTCAATTCTACATTATTTTCAATAGCAAAATTTACTTTTTCACAAATTAATAATGCCTTTTCTGAACTTAATCCCTTAATATCTTTTACATCTTCTTTTTGAATTTTATTGAATTTTATTTCTTGATAAAATGTGTTCCAATAAGGTTTTTCTGAACCATCAGGAAATGGAACTTTTAATATTGGAAGTCCAGCTTTACGCATAAATAATTTATCTAAAAATTCTTTGTTGGGAATTAGAATATCATCATTATTTACAATTCCTTTTCTTTCCCAAAATGTATTCCAATTTATAAAAAAATCTTTGTATTTAGAATTTTCTCCGTTTTTTAATAAATCTTTAAATTGAGGTGAAGCAACTGATAAGTGATTCAGAACAATATCAAACTTTAATAATATGTTTAATTCCTCTAAAGATTTTAAATCTTTTTTAGATACCAAATCATCATTTAAATTATAGTCAATAACTGAAAAACCACGATCTAAATCGCTATTAAAAAATGTAGGTAAAACATAAAATAAAGAGAAAACATCTTTAAATTCTGGTAATTGTAACATTTTAATAGTGTCGCTTAATTTATAACCAATGCTATCTGGATATGCATTTAGCATAACACCATTAGAAATAGTTTCCTTTATTTTCTGGCTCATAGAATGTAATATAATAATTTATAAAAGTTTTGATAAAATATTGATATTATCTGGCAATCTACCAACATTTTGAAGTTTTAATGCTGCTAATTTCAGGGCAACTTGCAAACATTCTTGTATTGGTTTTTCTTTAATATAGGCAAATAAAAACCCGGACCAAAAAGCATCTCCAGCACCTGTTGTATCCACTACTTTTTCTACTTTTATAGCAGGTAACACAATAACACCTTGGCTTGCCTGTGAAAGTTTTACGCCATTTTCTCCCAATGTTAAGCAAACTGTATCTACTCCTAAATCATGAAAGAAATCAAAAATTTCTTGGTGTGGTAATTTTCTTTCAAAAAGCCTTAGCATGTCATCTTCACTAATTTTTATTAATGGGTTAAAACTACAATATGCTTTAATTACTTTTAAAGCTTCTTGATGACTACCCCATAACTTTTTAGCGTAATTAATATCTATACTTAATTTACAACCTAAATTGTATGCTTCTGCTGCCTTTTTTAAAATTGTAGCTTGTGCAGGTTTTTTGCTTAATGCAAAACACGTAGTATGAAATATTTTGGTTTCTAACAATGTTTCTTTAGAAATCTGATTCTCGGTAATTTCATAATCTGCTTCACGAAAAGGAATAAAGTCTGGTGTACCTTGAGATCTTGAAACAAAAATTACGCTTGTCGGTTTATTTTCTAGTTTTTTTATATTGTCTGTATTAACACCTACATCTAATAATCTTTCAAAAATATATTCACCAAAACCATCATTTCCAACAGTTGCTACCATCATCGCATTTAAACCTAATCTTGCAGAATTCATTGCAACATTTGTTGGCGAACCTCCTAAATATCTATGGTAATCTCTTGTGTTATTTATAAGAACATCTGATTGATGACCAATGAAATCGATTAAAATTTCACCTACACATAAAATGTCTATTTTATTATTATTATTCAAATCTGTATTTTTTTGATAAAAGTAGTTTAGCTAACTACTTTTTTGCTTTTTATAAAAAGAGTGAAAACTGCACTTATTACTAATAAAACACCAGCAAAAGTGATTGCATTCCTTGGGTCGTTGTTTAAAAAGTTCTTTAAAATATAACCAAAGGATAAGGTTTGAATGATCATAGGTATTACAATCATCATATTTATAATACCCATATAAACTCCATAACGTTCTTTTGGAATATCTGAAACAACCATTAAGTAAGGAATACCCATCATACTTGCCCAACCAATTCCAAAACCAGTAATTGCAAAGAATAGTAAGTTTTTATCTTCTATATGAGGGAAAACTAAAAAGCCAATTGCTGCTAGTATTAAACAAAAAGCGTGTACTTTTTTTGGGCTGTACTTTTTAGCGAAACCAACTAAAGCAAAAGCGATTAAAAAAGTAACTACATTATACCATCCATTTACTAATCCTGTCCAACTAACAGCTTCACTGTAAGCTTCTGTGTTTTCTGGAGTAGCTTTCCAAACAGAAAGCGCTACACTTTTTGATGAGTTTTGCCAATAACAAAACAAGGCATACCATTGAAATAAATATACCAAGGCAAGTTGCCACATTACTTTTGGCATATCTTTTATGGCTGAAAATATTTCTATTAAAGGTTCTAAAACACTTCTTTTTTCTTTTAATTTCTCCAATTCTTCTGCTGATGGAGGAATTTCTTTTATTTTATAATTACTCCACAATACAGTTCCTATAGAACAAACTGCTCCTAAAAAGAAAGAGGCATACACCCAAGTAGGCAAAGAACCTGTTGTTCCAATAAAAATTAAAGGAAAAATAAACAGTGATAAATTAGCTAGAACTTGCCCTAAACCAGTAAAAAAACTTTGCATTTGAAAGCCTAAAGGCTGTTGCTCTTTTTCTAGTTTATCTGCTATTAAAGCTCTGTAAGGTTCCATTGCTGTATTGTTACCAACATCTAAAATCCAAAGTAAACTAGCAGCCATCCAAAGAGAACTACTAAATGGAAATGCAAACAAGGTTAAGCTACATAAGATTGCACCAATTAAAAAATAAGGTTTACGTCTTCCAAATCTTGGACTCCAAGTTTTATCACTTAATGCTCCAATAATAGGTTGCACTAATAAACCAGTTACTGGACCAGCAAGATGTAAAATTGGAATTTGATCTGGACTTGCGCCTAAAAAATCGTAAATTGGTGTAACTGCACTTTGTTGTAAACCAAAACTATATTGAATTCCGAAGAATCCTACATTCATATTTAATATCTGCCAAAAGCTTAAACTTGGTTTTTTTAGCTTCATATTTTTTATTTTAGTTTAATTAGAAATTTTTTAAAATCTCCTTTATTGGTAAATATTTCTCCTCCTTTATCAATCACAGGGATTCCTACATTAGACATATCAACATTAGCTTTGCCTAGTTTATCTAGCATTTCATTTAGAGCTTTTTTATCTCTGTCTATATCATAGAAAATAAAATCAATATTATTTTCCTTTAAATAGTTTGTAGTATTTATACAGAAATGACAGTCTTTGCTTCCGTAAACAATCATTTTTTCTGCTTTTTTTGTACCACAACTAATTATGATAAAAAAAATAAAAAGGTAAAATATATTTTTCATTTTCAAAATTCTTTTAAAGTAAAAGAGTTGATATTAAGAATTAACCTCAATATCAACTCTAGTTACATAACCAACTCAAATTTAAATCTTAAAAACTATATTGTAATGTCATTGTTGTAGAACGACCCGTAATTGTTCTTGCTGCAGCTAAACCACCAGCTATATTTCCATTTCCTTCTACTTCTGTAACACCAATTGTATCGAATAAATTATTAGCATTTACACTTAAAGATAAACCTTCTGTTAAGCTTACTCTAGCAACTGCATTCACATAAGCGTAACCTGGCATCACTAAATCATTATCATCTTGTGCAAAAGATTTAGAAGTTCCTAATATTGTAATTCCAAACAGGTGTTGCTTGCTTGCACCGAAAGAATAGGTTGGTGCTAAATTGTAAACAAAGTCTGCTTGTCTTCTTGGTTTATTTCCTTGATTTGCTCCACCATCAATTTCTGCTTTTGTGTACGTAACTGAACCATTGATACCAAAATCTCCAAATCTGTATGCAGATTCTACTTCTAAACCTAAAGCTTTAAAAGGATTTCCTACAGTTCTATTTAATTCGTTACTAATTCCTTCATCAGTATTACTCACAAAACCTGTAACATTTAAAACCCCATTCTCTAATCTCTTTTTTAAACCAATCTCAAATTGAGAAATTTCATCAAACTGTACATCTCCTAAACCATCTGCACCATAAGTATTTCTATCTGCAGCTCTTCCAGAAGCACCTTTACTATATCTTCCAAAAACAGCAGCTCCATCATTAATTTTATAGTTTAAACCTGCAGAAAAAGAAACAAAATTATAATCGTCGCTAATTGCTTGTCCAGGATTACCAGCTATTGTTGGTATTGTTGCTTCGAAAGGGCTAATTACACCATCACTGTTGTAATCGAAACCAATTAAATCTCCATTAGAATCTAAATTACTTAATTGTCCAGAATTTATGGTTCCATTTACATTTACGTTTTCAAAACGAACACTACCATCAAAATTTAATTTTTCAGAAATCTCTGCATCTACACCAACATAAGGAGAGTTTACATTATGTACAGTATTATATTTTCTTTGACAACAGTTACCCCAAACTGGCTGACCAAAAGAGTAAGCACCACCTTGAGAAAATCCATCAAAAACACCTAATCTAGCTTTACCATCACCTGCAACTTCAGAAATTGCAGAACTCCATTGCCATCCTATTTTAGTGTTTTGAGTTGCAGAGAACATACCTACAGTAACTCCAATATTGTCATTAATTGCTTTAGTAACCTTTACATCACTAAAAAAGTTGCTTAAATCTTCAATAGTAACATCAAAATATCTAATATCTTGTGCTAATCCATTTGCAGGATTAAATGGTGTACCATCTTGAAAAGTTAAAGCACCAGTTGCTCCAGAAGCACCTCTTACTAAAGCCTCAATATCTGCTACAGTTCCAACATTTGCAGTAAATGGAGCATTCCACTGACCAGAATTGTTAGAATATCTTGCTTTTCCATTCACTTTCCAATCATCTCCAAGATCAAAAGAAAATTCTGCACCAACTGAAGCACTTACTGGATTATTACCACTTCTCATATCATTTTGAGTAGGATTGCCATCGTAAACACTATACGTATTTTGAATATTTACAGAATGTGGAGTATCAGTAGTGATATCAAAACCAGGCAAATTACCAAAAGTAGGATCTGCATTTGTACCTGTTAAACTTACTGGCATTGGCATATACATTACAGTTTGATCATTTAAATACTTAAAATAAGTACGTACATAACCATTCTTAAATTCTTTTGTTAGGTTTGCTTTGATTTGCCCTCCTTTATTTCCTTGATAACCAATTTTTCTTGGTCCTTCTCCAACTCTCATAAAACCACCAACATGATAATACAATCCATCTGTAATTGAGGTTCCATATTCGAAATCTAATCTACTTGTTTGGAAATCTAAACCATACGTTGCACCAATAGTACCTCCTTCTGTTCTTCCTGTTTTACTAATCATATTAATTATACCTGCTGGACCATTAGAAGTTTGTGTAGAAGCAGAACCTCCTCTGATAGCTTCAATTCTTCCAATATTAGAATCGATACGTAAAAAATTGTCGGCATTACCAAAAGAAGTGTCTCCAAACAACATTATTGGTAACCCATCTTCTTGTAATTGCAAATATCTAGAACCACCAGAAGAAACAGGTACTCCACGTACATTAAAGTTTGCATTACCTTCACCACCAGAAGATTCTGCACGAATACCAGGAATACTTCTAAAAAGTTCTCCTGCAGATCTTGGTGAAGCTTGTTCTATTTGTTTGATACCAACTGTAGAAACAGAAATACTAGATTCCATTTTAGATTTTGGATTAACAACACCAGTAACTATAATTTCATCTAATGATTGTGCATTTTCTTTGATAATAATGTCTAGTTTTAAATTACCACTTACAGTGATTTCTTTTTTGTAGCTATCATAACCTATATAAGAGGCTATAATGGTATAAGTACCATTAGCAATATTTTTAATTTCGTACTTACCATCAAAATCTGTAGTTGATCCTTTAGCGTTTTCTTTCAATATAATACTTGCTCCAGGAATTAAATTTCCACTTTGATCTTTTACTGTTCCAGATATTGTTGACTGTGCAACAAAAGCTGTAGTTGATAGTAAAAAAACTATAAACATTGTAAACCTAATTTGTAATTGTTTTTTCATTTTAATTGTGAATTTAAGAAATAGTTAATTGTTTTTTTATCAAATATATATTTACAGGAGTTTAAATTATTAAATAAATAAATCGAAAACGTTTTCGATTTACCAAAAACGTTTTCGATTAAGATAATTTACTATATTTACAAGGTAAAAAAGTATATATCAATGCAAAATTAATATTTTAAAAGATGGTTACGCTTAAACAAATTGCAGAAGTACTAGGTATTTCTATTACTACAGTTTCTAAAGCTTTAAAAGAATACCCAGATGTTAGTAAAAAAACAAGAAAACTTGTTAGAGAAACAGCTGCTATGCTTAACTATAAACCTAATTCATTTGCAGTAAATTTAAGAACTAAAGAATCTAAAACTATCGGTTTAATTATTCCTGAAATTATGCATCATTTTTTTTCGAGTGTGGTAAAGGGAATTATTTCGCAAGCTGAAAAAAAAGGCTATTTAGTTATTACTTTACAATCTAGTGAATCTTATGATTTAGAAAAAAAACAAATAGATTTATTGTTAAGCAAACGAGTTGATGGTATTTTAATTTCCTTAGCAAACGGAACAGCAGATTATAAGCATTTAACACAAGTAATTGAAAACGAAACACCTTTAGTAATGTTTGATAAAATTGCAAAAACTGTAAAATGCTCTAAAGTTATTATTGATGATAGAAAAGCAGCCTATAAAGCAACACAACATTTAATAAATATAGGTTGCAAAAGAATTGCTCATTTTAGAGGGCCATTATTACCACAAAATTCTATTGATCGTTTTTTGGGATACAAACAAGCTTTAATCGATAATCATATTCCTTATGATTCAACTTTAGTATATCTTTTAAATGATATGAGTTTTGAGGAAGGCAAATTTTTTGCGAAAGAATTACTAAAAGATCACAAAGACGTAGATGGTATATTTATAAATACAGATTTGGTAGCAATTGGTGCCATTACAGAATTTAAAAAACAAAAAATAAAAGTACCAAAACAAATAAATATTATTGGTTTTAGTAATTGGTTCATGGCTTCTGTAATTTCTCCATCTTTAACAACTATAAATCAACCTGGTTTTGAAATGGGGAAAAAAGCATTTAAATTACTTTATAAGGAAATAAAAGATAAAAAGAGAAAGAAAATTATCAGTTATAAAGATGTTATTTTAGAAACAGATTTGGTTATCAGAGAATCTACTAAAAAAAATTATTAGTAAAATAAATTATTTTAAACTATATTTTTTTTATTTTAAAAACAAAAAACCCTATAAACATAATGTTTATAGGGTTTTGACTGAATTTGACATTCCTTTTGCAGAGAGGAAGGAACTAACACAATTCTCATAAACCCTCTGTTTATCTATGTTACCAAATATATGAATTTTTACTGACACCTAATTAGTCCCTTAAAATTTAATCTCTAATATACTTATTTACTATATCTAACTGAATTCCAGAGTATTCAGAAAATTCATCTACAGTTATAAATTGATGAGGTTGTTTATCCAAAAAACTTTTTATATCATTTAAAAGCTTTCGCCCATAACGTTCACTGCGCCCTGTAATGCGCTGAATGTCCTTTGGGTATATGCAAGCTCTTTTTTGATTCATAATACACTATCTATGCTTTATCCATACTTAAGCCATATTCTATAATTATATGATGATGGTAATAATGCGTTGTTAAAATGTTGACAACACGTTAGTGTTATCAATATTTTAATGACGTTTATGGTGTTATCGGAAAGAACATCCAAAAACGGAATTTGATTTTTTATTGACTGCCATAAAGTTACGTGATTTGAAATATTAATCATAAAAAAAAGTAAAAATTATGGCAAAACAAACAGGTATTATCAAATTAAAAGGAACTATCGGAGGTATTTCTTTTTACAAAACAAGTGATGGACATTTAGCTCGTGAAAAAGGTGGTGTGGACAAAAACAGAATTCAAAATGATCCTGCGTTTCAAAGAACGCGTGAAAATGGTTCTGAATTTGGAAGAGCTGGGAAAGGAGGAAAAGTATTGCGAAATGCAATTCGTGTGCTTTTGCAAAATGCAAAAGATAAAAGAGTAGTTTCTCGTTTGACAAAAATTTTAGTGGCAGTTACTAAAACTGATATTGTTAATGAAAGAGGTCAGAGAACTTTACAGGAAGGAAATTTAAACCTTTTAGAAGCGTTTGAATTCAATTTAAACGGAAAATTAGGCGCAACTTTATTCGCTCCATTTATAAAAGCATTTGATAGAGTTTCTGGAGATGCAACTTTAAATTTAGCTGCTTTTTCACCGACTGTTAGAATTGCAGCTCCTGCAGGTACAACACATTTTAAAATTGTAATGGGTGCTTCAGAATTAGATTTTGTAAATGAAACTTCAACTTTTGAAAATGACGAAACCGCAATTTTGCCATACACTGTTGCAAATACAGCTGCAATTGCTTTGACAGCTTCAATCACTGCAAATTCTACCTTTCCTGTAGTACAGGTGTTAGGAGTTGAATTTTACCAAGAAGTAAATGGACAGATGTATTCATTGAAAAATGGTACTTATAACGCATTGTCTGTTACCATTATTGATAAACCTTAAAATGGAGTTAATTCTTCATAGAAGCTATTTTGAAGAGGGTACCAATGGTACTCTCTTTCATTCAAGCAAATTTCTTTGCCATACCATTGAATTGCCCTGGATAAATAATGCGCGAAGTATCTCCTGCATACCAGAAGGAAAATATGAAGTTATTCCTCGCTTTTCTAAAAAGTTTAAACATCATTTGATATTGAAAAATGTAGCTAATAGAAGCTTTATTTTATTTCATCCTGCAAATGATGCAAAAAGAGATTTAGAAGGTTGTATTGCTCCTGTAACTTACTTAAGTGGTATAGGAAAAGGGATTTATTCAAGGGATGCAATGCAAAAATTACTGTCTTTGGTTTATCAAGCTAAAGACAGAAAGGAAATTATTTTATTAACTATTAAATCACAAAATTATGAACATAGTAGAACGTTATAAAAAGTCAACACCAAGGTTCTTCAAAATTTTAAGAAATATCGGTATTGCTTTGGCTACAGCTGGGGGCGCAATTATTGCAGCTCCAATTACAATACCATCTTTGGTTGTAACAATTGCAACTTATATGACTGTTGTTGGAACTGTGGCTACTGCAGTAAGTCAAGCAGTTGTAAAAGATGAAGATAGTTCTGAAATTGAAGTAAATTCAACAAAATAATGGACGATAATACTAAATCTGCAATTTTTGGTGGTACTTTTTTTTCATCTGTAGTAAATATTGGTGTTGAAGATGTAGCTACAACTATAATTTTAGCACTTATTGGTGCTATTGTAAGTTTTTTTGTTTCAATTATTTTAAAATACATATTCCAGAATCTAAAAATTAAAACGAAAAAGTAGAGTTACATAATTTTTATGTTGGAATTAGGTCAATAAATAAAGTGCATTGTAAAAATAGTGTACTTTTTTTATGCGTTTTTTTTAATAAACGGTTTTAAATTATTTTTTACTTAACGAAATGAGACAAACAAAGAATTTTGATAAAGAAATCAAATGAATTTAGCAGAATTTTTGTGCAGGAGAATTAGATAAGGAAAAAATATCAACGAATATTATCGTTTTTAAAGATTGATAAACAGAGGTGGGTTTGAGCGTGGAGTTTATCAATCTTTAAAAATGTTAGCCCAATGGCGATTGAATGGAAATTATTAAAGACGAAGTACGTAGTGCGCTGGCAGAAGCGAAAATAAGTGTGTATTTTTTTATTTGTTCTGTATTATTTTTCTGATTGTTTTTGTAAAAAGTGAATGCCTCGAAAAATGTGTTTATTGACCCTAAATTGCAGTGCTTACTAAATTGTCTTTAAACTTGGATTAGCATTTGCTTTTGTGAAAACAATATTATCCAATTCTCATACAAATAAAAAAATATACTCTTATTGGCTTTTCTTGATTTTATAGGTGCTTTAGAATTATTCTTATTATTTCTAATTTTCAATGATTTATAACTCTAATTTATTGAAACTAAAAAAGCACTTATAAAAACAATGCAACAATTACGAAATGTTGTTTAAATATCTAAATGTTATTAATTACTATCTATGTGAGCGTTGGAAGAGCGGCTATTTTACATAATGGCGTTATAGTGCCTGGAGTTTACGGAAGAGCAGTATAACTGCGCATTATGTAAAGATAGCTTTGGGGAGTTTTGTGTTTTATGAAATAATAAAAGCGTGTTGCTTTTTAGAGTTGTGCAATGAGTTTGCGAATGGAACAAGCTCTAAAATGCAACTTCCTATAGATTTTAAAACGCTAAACTTGCGTTGGCGCGCGGAACAAACCAAAAGACAAAGGTTTTTTGCTTTTTAGCAATAAATTGGGTTTTGGTTTGTGGGGAGTTTAACTATTATCAAGTAGCTTATGATGTAGTTTTATATTTTCAATTTCATAAACTTTTGTAGCAATGCATTCTAATTTATCTGGATTGAAAATGGCTAAATTATAACCTTCAGCAAATAATGAACTCTGATATTCTACACCATCAAAACCTAATGATTTGATAAATTCTGAAATGTATTGAGTAGGAATATAATCTAATTGTTTATCTCTTTTTCTTATTGGTAATGAGATCTCTTTTTGTAAAGTCTGTATAAATGGAACATAGGTTAAAAAATCTTCTATGGCCTCATTTTCAGACCAAGGAATGGGGTCGTCTTTTGGATTTCTTAAATTAAGGATTTTTAAATCCTCATTTAACCGAAATTCGCCAACTGTAACATAATCAAATAAAGATGCTCTTGTTTCATATAATGATGTTTCTAACTTATCAGCTATATATAAATAAGATATTCCTTTAGGATTTGCTCTACCACCAGTAGCGAGTTCGTTAGGTGGATTGCCCATTTGGTTTGAATTAAAACCAGTTTTATCCGATATACGACATCTGTAAAAAATACGCCCTTTTTTTATCGTTTTATAGAAACTTTCGTGATTGAAAAAATTAGCTAATTTTTTCAAATCAATTGTATTTTTAATATGATATCGATTTACAGATTTGATTTCATCCTTGAATTCCTTCCAAATACTATGAATTTGATTTGTTTCAGAAATTAGTTCAATCTTTATTTCTGATGATACATTCTCATTAAATAATTCATTTAGAATTTCTTCTTCATCTACAAAAATTGATTCAAATAATAATTTATTATCATCAACTAAATTAGTGGTGAGATTAAAGTCTTTTTTTACGGATTGTGCTAAATTAAATTCTGAATCAACATCCACTTCATACAAAGAAATTATATTCCGAAAAAAAGGAGCTAATTCTCTTGCTGCATAAATAGATACGCTTATTGAATTGCAAAAATCACAATTTCCATTTCTGTCATCAGCATTAATTATACTTATTAAGTATTCGCTATTGAAACAATTTACACAACAATTCATAATTAAATCTTATCTACAATTAATTCGATATGATTCATTATTGATAGTTTTTTTAAGGTACCTAAACCAGGGAAATGTCCTCGATTATGAAGATCTTTATAAACTTCAACAGCTTTGGTGTTTATATTATTGCTAACACACCAATTAACAAGTTTTTCAAGTGCTTCTGCGAATTTACCACCTATATCAGATACATCACCATTTGAGTCAGATACAAAATGTTTTACCATTATTTTACCTGATGCATTAATGTAAGATAAATGCATTGCAACAGCTCTTGGTAAAAAACCTGAATCTGAATAATTGTCACCAACCGTTAAAAAATCAGAAAAACCAAAAAACCCTTCAGCTTTATAAAAACTGTATTCTTCAGAAAAAGGACTTTCCCCTACTTCAAGATAATCTGCATTTCTTGGCATATCTCTAAAATAATCATCTAATGAAATTCTGCTATCTTCAGAGAATAATCTATAATAACGCCTACTTGTATGACTAAAGTAAATAATATTGTAAATAACGTTTATGTTACTTTGAATTTCAGTAATACTAACTTCTGATATTTCAGAATTATGAATTAAAGTAACGCCTTTATAATCTAACTCTAAACTATTTACACCTTCAATTAAAGCTGGAATTTGCTCTTCAATTTTTGTATCTATAATTATTGCAATTTGATAATTATTATAATGTTGCAATACCTCTTTTAAAAGATCTATAATTTTATTACCCTCACCAACTAAACCACCCACTTTAGGATTTATAATAACACTAAAGTTTACATTTTTAGATGCTAAAGTTTTTAATGCAGATTTTAAGGTAGAAGAACCTTTAATTGGTTCGATTACAGGTGAAATTTTAGTTGAAAAATTTGGTAGTAAACCACATAATTCTCGTAACGCGATTAATTCAAATTGTTTACCTCTGACATATGGGAAATACATAGCTTACTTTTTTTGTAAAGAAAATCTTCTAATTCAATGAAATCTTTTTTTGAAAAATTTAAAGTGTAACAGATATGTTTTAATGAATCTGGGACTAAATCATCATTAAATAATTCTGGATTAGAAATATTTCTAAATTTTAATTCTTTGATAACTAATTTTTGAAACTCTAAAATATCTATTTTTTTTGAAAGTTTAAAACACTCTCTAAAAATTAGTGTGTTAGGAACAACAGGAATTGCACCAAAATGTTTTTTCAGTAAACTAATATATTCCTCTTTTCTTAAACTTTTGAATAGTGTTTCGTGGGAAAATGAAAAATTTTGTTCTGCTTTTTTAATAGTTTTAAGCGCGTTTCTTTTTGTTAATTCAATTAAACCAATTTCTGTGTTATGAAATTTAACTAATAGATTAGGAATGTGTTTTGAATTTGAAACTACATAGATTTTATCAGCAAATTTTTTATAATCTGCTAATTGCTTATCCAATTTATCTAAACCATCTAATTCAGTTTTTATTTCATAAACACGAGCTTCACCATTTAAAATAACAAAGTCTGCTATTGAATTACCAATTTTAAATTCTGATAGTGCTATTGAATTTTTTAAGCTATACTTTTTAAGAAGTTTTTGATTTAAAAGGATGTTTTTATAAACATATTCATTTTTGTAAGTACCTAAAAGTGATTTGTAAATAGCATTAATGACTTCAAAGTTAGTGGTAGAATCTGATATTTTAGTGTGTTTGTTAATACGATAAAATGTATCAAAATAATTCTTATCCTTTACTATTTTTTTAAAATTAGCAGGAGATAGAATTTGTGATAAATTCCTTAAACTTTCTATATTTTTAGCTACTTGCATTATTTTACAAAGTTAACAATTTACAAAATTTAAACTAAATGATTTAAAAACTATTTTCGTTTATCTAAACTTTCTTTATCAAAAGCAATCAAATTAAATAATTCTCGCATTCTGGAACGTACACGAATCCCATATCTACTCTCTAATTCTTGTGCATTTAAGTTTGTAGTGGTGTGTGTTCTAATTTTACGTTTTAAGAACAAATCATAGCGAGACAAAAGTATTTCTCCCATTACATTGCAATCTTTACCAAAATGTCTTCCTGTGGTTTCTACACCTAAATCATCAAAACAATAAAAGCCATTATTACCATAATCTTCAATAATTTTAAAACCACTTTTATTAAAACTGAAAGTGATATTTCTTGCAGGGATTAGACTATGTTGATTTTGATGAGGTACAATAAACGGTAATAATTGCATCAAACTGGTTTTACCACAACCAACAGGGCCAGATAATAAAATTCCTTTGTTAGGATCTATCTTTAATTTTCTACAAGTTTCAAAATCACGAATAAAATAAATACAGAGCTTGTATAAAATTGCTTCATCTTCTGGATATATTTTGAAGTTTTTACCAAAAAGCAGCTTTCCTTTTGCTTCTAAATAGATTAGCATTTTTGGAAAATCGTATATTATTTGATTTCCCTTTTGTTCGCCTAATTGAAATTGCACACTTCCTTCTTGAATGATATGTGGTTGTATTTTAATCATAAAGGTTCGTTGTAATTTTTATTTTTACTGGTCTTTAGGTTGTCTTGATTTTGGCTAACTGATTTATTCGTTTCTTTATTTTTTATTTCTTCAGCTTTTATCATCCAGTTTTTAGCTGTTGCTTGCCAATTGACAATTTTTGTTTTGCCGCCAACTTTCCAACCAATACCCTGGTAATGATTAAAGAATTTTTGTGCTTCAATTATTGGCCATTTTTCTTTTTTGAAAAAATCAATAACTATTTTTTCATTTTTGGGCTGGTCAAGTTTATTAATGTTTTTATTGTTTCTATTAGTTTGTATATGTTTATTAATAGATACCAGTGCTTGTCCACTGCTTGTCTCGATATTGGTATTGTTGTGTACCAGAGCTTGTCCAGTACTTGTCTCGAATTTGAACATCTTAATTTTACTTCCTTTATAAGGGTTATGTGATGGATAATAAATTATATATTTCCAATGACTTAATTCTTTAATACACTTGTGATAGGTAGATTTTGAACCTATTTTAGAAAAACGCATTACCTCTTCACGATTTATATAGAATTCTTCTAAAAATCGATTGTTATTCCAAATTTGAAATAATGCTATGTATAAGCTAATATGTGTTGGGTTTAATCGATTGTCTTTTGAGAATTGAAAGAATACACCTTTAAGGTGTTTAATAAAATTTACGTTTTGCATAATCCTCCCCAACCCCTCCAAAGGAGGGGCTTTTCTTTTAGTTTAAAATTTATTGTGAATGCGATTTTCTTCTAAAACTTTTACAATTTCTTCATAATCATAGTAAATAACACCACCTACTTTAGAATAGGGAAGTGTACCATTGATTCTTAAATTTTGTAAAGTACCTGGAGAAATACTTAATAAATCTCTGACTTCTGGAGATTTCAGCCATTTCTTTGGTGCAAAGCCAGATTGATGATTAATCATTGCTTTGATGTCTTCTAATAATTCTTCTTTGAACTCTCTTAAATCTTCTGTGGTAATAATTGATGTTGGCATTTGAAAACGGTTTTAATGAAAGAAGAAGCTGTTGATTTACCCCCATTAAAAAAAACAACTCCTTCTTTCTGATTTGACTTTCGTTTGCAAATATGTGCTGAATTATTAAGTTTTACACACAAGCTACACCCAACTTGGGTGTTTTTACTCACTCATTATTAATGTGTTATAATGATTTATTTTAGTTTTTTGATTTTTAAATTAGCATAACAAAAAAGTGCAAATTATATGAAAATAATTTGCACTTTAAAACACCCAAGTTGGGTAATTATTCTTCTGACTCTATCATTTTTTTTAAAAGCGATTCTCTTATTTTATCTATAAATTTTGTTTGGTTTATTTTTCTTGATTTTATTTCTAAAAATGTTCTGTAATAATCGCCTAATTCAATATTAAACATCTGCTCACAAACCGATGCCAATTCTTTGATATCTGCTGTACCACTATTAATTGCTCCTGAACTATGTAGTGCATAAATCAATTCTATTAGATCTGTTTTGTTACCAGTCCAGAATAATTTTGATTGTTTCTTAAAGGCTCCATAATTTGTTTCCATTGTACTATAATTTTCAAGTTTATCTATTTCTATTTTTAAATAGATGATTAACATATCATAAGCAAGTATTGTTGCAACAGAAGAATCGTGACTTGTTGAAAACGTATCATCAGTAAAAAAAGAAAGTGAATCTGGAAATAATCTTAAATCTACTTTACCTCTCATAAAATATTCTTCATCGAGAAATTTAGCACCTCTTCTAAAATAATGATAGAACTCTAAATTGTCATTAAAATAATTTTGCAGTTTATCAATATGATTATTAAAGTATTTAATTTGTGATTTATTACTACTTCGTGGTCTTTTACTTTCTATATTAAATAATTTTACATAATAAATTAATTTGCTAAAAACATAAGGTTTAGAATTTTTAAAAAAATGAATTTCTTCACTTTTAGACATCGTTTTGGCTTTTAGAAATAAATTTTTTATTTGACCTAAAACTCGTTTCGTAATTCTTATACCTTCTTCTGCTCTTTCAATTGCACCTTCAATTTCTTTTTCTAAAAACTCTAAATTGTGATCTAATTCTTTAATAATTTTTTCAATCTTTCTCAATATTCATAATCTGGAGGAAATCATCTTATAGCAAAAATGATTTTTGTTACTATTCTATTTATTAATCTTTACATTTTTACGTAATTTTTTGTTTGTAGTCTTACCGCATTTAAAATTGCCAATAAAGCAACACCAACATCTGCGAAAACTGCTTCCCACATTGTAGCCAAACCACCCGCTCCTAAAATTAGCACAATTACTTTTACACCAAATGCTAATCCAATATTTTGCCATACAATCTTTCTTGTTGAGCGACCAATCTGAATCGCTCTTGCAATCTTACTCGGTTGGTCTGTCTGTATGATAACATCAGCAGTTTCGATGGCGACATCGCTTCCTAAACCACCCATCGCAAAACCTACACCACTTGCGGCCAAAACTGGTGCATCATTGATGCCATCACCAATAAATGCTACTTTTGTATCAGGTTGTTTCTTCAGTTCTTCAACTTCGTTTAGCTTGTCTTCAGGTAACAATCCACCTTTTGCCCAATCAATGTTTAACTCTTTTGCAACTTGTTGCGTAATAGAATCCTTGTCGCCTGATAGCATTATAATCTTAGAAATTCCTGCATCCCTAATTTGTTTTATAGCTTGGTGTGCATCATCCTTAAGTTCATCTGCAATGGTTACGTAACCTGCAAATTTCTCATCAATGGACACCATAACTATTGATTCCACAATACCATCCGTTTCTGAAGGGACTTCTATGTTGTTTGAAGTCATCAAAGCTTTGTTGCCTACCAACACCGTCTTCCCATTAACTGTACCCTTCAATCCCTTTCCGGCAACCTCTGAAACATTAGTCGCTTCATAATCCGAACCGTCTGCTTTGTATTCGAGAATCGCTTTTGCGATAGGATGAGTAGATTGCTCTTCCATTGCCATCAGATATTTCATAAAGTCAGCTTCCTCAAATGTGATGGAATTGATTTCCTTAATCTTGAAAACACCTTTGGTCACGGTTCCCGTTTTGTCCATTACAACGGTAGTTATCTTTGTCATTTCGTCCAAATAGGATGCGCCCTTAAAGAGAATTCCATTTTTTGAAGCTGCGCCCAATCCACCGAAATAACCCAACGGAATAGAGATAACCAATGCACAAGGACAGGAAATAACCAAGAAAATCAAGGCTCTATACAACCAATCGCTAAAGACATAATCGTCCACAAAAAAGTAGGGTATAAACGTCAATCCAATCGCAAGAAAGACAACGATTGGTGTATAGATTCTTGCGAACTTTCTAATGAACAATTCGGTTTTTGATTTCCGTGCGGTGGCGTTTTGCACCATATCGAGAATACGTGCAATGGAACTATCCTTAAATTCTTTGGTCGTTTCAATTTCAATAACGCCATCCAGATTGATGCTTCCTGCAAATACTTTTTCTCCTTTTGCAATGGTGTCAGGTTTGCTTTCGCCCGTTAATGCTGCGGTATTGAACGAGCCTTTTTCGGACAATAAAATACCATCCAAAGGAATTTTTTCGCCCACACGGACTTGCACTTTTTCGCCAATAGCAACGATTTCGGGATTTACAGAAACATAATTGTTGTTCCTATAGACCAAGGCTTCATTAGGTCTTACATCCAGTAATGCCTTGATGCTTCCCTTGGCTCTTTTAACGGCGGCACTTTGGAACAATTCGCCTACCGCATAAAACAACATTACTGCCACACCTTCGGGATATTCGCCAATGGCGAATGCACCTATGGTTGCGATGGACATCAATAAAAACTCGGTAAAGAAATCGCCATTTTTGATGCTGTTCCAACCTTCCTTTATCACAGGAAAACCTACTGGAAGATATGCGACTGCATACCAGACAATACGTATCCAATCTTTAAAAAAAGCTACGTCAAAATAATCCATCGCAATACCAATAATCAGCATTACAAAGCTGAAAATTGCTGGTACATAAATTTTAAATTTCCCTATACTTTCCGGACTGCTATGGTTGTGGCCAGCATTGCGCTTGTGATTATCGGATGAAGTTTTATTTAAATCTCTTAAATTCAATTTCTTTTTTTTCATTAATTCGATTATAATTTCATTTAAATTTATAGTTATTCCAATCTCAACACCATTTGGGCAAACTGCACCTCTATGGTATCATCGATACCCTCTATTAAGGAATCCAAACCAGTATTTGAAACCAATAATTGTCCGGTTGCGCTTATCAGGCAGGACATACTTACTCCTTGTTCTATATGGGTAATGGTTGCTTTAAATTGTGATTTAAAGGATTTTCCTTGATAAGTAACATCTATCAGCCAATTAAAGTTGATAGGGTCGTGCCGTTTTGATAAAAAATCCTGTGATGGAATAGTGCCCGTGAACCGAAGCATTAAAGGGTCTTCCCGCTGTTGTAAAGTGGCATTGATTTCAGGACTATCTGTTGATAAAGTCTTAAGGTCGAGTACACCATTAACCACTTTGGAATCATAATCAAGATATAAGGCCAATTTATGGCTTTCTGCCTTGATGGGTTTATCATCAACCAAAGTCATCATCATAATATGACCTTCTTCAGTTGTATAAATTTTTTGGGCGTTTGCCCTATAATAACAAACCAATAAGGTTATTAAAATACAATGTTTAACATTCATAATATCCATCTTTAATTGTATAATTAAAAAAAGCAGCTTCTACTTTTGCTTTTAATGCTATTAATCATTTTGCTTTAAGAAGCATCATAAAAGCTGCCTGCTATTAATTAAGTTTTCACTTAACTTATTTAAATAAAAAATTTCACTCTTTCACATAACGATTTACCCCTACTTGTTATCTATATCCTTTTATCTGTTACCTAAATAATACATCAGCGCAACACTAGCACCTAATAATCCAAACAGAATATTCTCAAAAATTTGATTCCCATTGATATTCAAAATTTCAATGAAATTATTTATTAAATATTGCCACCAATTGATTTCGTAATTCTGGCTGCTAAACGTGAAAATTGTTATCCCCAAAGGTTAAAGGATAAAAACACCTATGGCAAACCCAATTAGTATGGTAATAAAAATATTCTTTTTATTCATCGTCTGTCTTTTATGGAAGTAAGCTTACTGGCTCTCAATCCAATTTTTGGCATCTTCCTTTTGGTCTATATTGAAATACTTAATTTCGGCGTTCGTAAAAGGCTTCATAAATTGGGTTATCCAATTCTGCCATTTTTTATCTCCAACCATAGCAATCTTTTCATAGTCCGTGGCGTGGGCTGTGTCCATTTTCAGGTCTTCCCATAAACCAGGTAAATCCCAACCTGTAAAGTTTTCCATCTCAAAATACCAACGGACTTTCATTCCCTTGTCCAGTATGGCGTGGATAAGTGGGTGGATTTTTTCTATATCTTCTTTTCTCAATTTGCCCGAAGCTTTTGTTGCAACAATATTTTTTTCTTTTAATTCGATTATCTGTAACATTTTATATAGTTTTTAATTAATAATTATCCTTCTAAATCGTAAAACCATTCTTCCGCCCTTATGATGCCTTCTGATAAAGCTTCTTTTGCTGAAATATCTTTTTTTTCAATTAGTTCTTTTGCTATGGACAGGGCTTTTTCTCGTACAATAGGATTTAAGGTATCTAGGTCAGTTTTAAAATCTTCAAACATCCAGTCCATAGCTTCATTTTAATGGTTAAAAAGTTCCTTTTCTTTTTCAGGGTCTATTTCATCTTTTGACTTTTTGTCCAAAAAATAATCAAGCACAATACCCACGATAACAGCACCTACGAACGCTGAATAAACCTGCCAATTAAATTGGATTATCAATGATAGACTTATAAGTATCGCCAAAATGGGTAAAATCGGCACTCGTCCTATAGCCAAAGGAACTTTAAATGGTCGTTCTTGCTCTGGTGCTTTAAACCGAAGCACGATAAGTGCGACATTTACGGCAACAAAAACAAGTAAAGCGCCTAAAGAAGACATACCTGCTACAATCTTAATATCGCCCAACAATAAAAATCCCGCAACTGCTGCCATAACTACAATAGTAGTAACCCACGGTACTTTCTGTGCATTGGTTTTGGTCATAAACTTTGGAAGTTCTCCCACACTGGCCATTCCAAAAAGCAACCTACTTATGGATATGATACCACTAAAAGCAGCATTAGCCGTAGCAAAAAGTGCAGCGATAGCCAATACCACAGGCAACCAATTGTTGAGATTGGAAGATGCAAGAGAAAGTGGCGAATCCACGTTTGCCAAAGCGGAAGGGTCTGCAATATTCAAAACCGTAAAAGCAATAAATAAATAAATTATTGTAGTTATTACCATAGTCATTAAAAATGCACGGGGAATTGTTTTCCCTGGGTTCTTAACTTCCGAACCCAAAGCTGCCATATGTTCAAAACCAGTATAGATAAAGAACAGTGTAGCTGTGGCCGCCAAAGTTCCAGAAATCGATTCAACTTTAAAAAATTCTGCTTTGGGTGGACCAGTTTCCAAAAGTCCAAATACTATCAATAATAACAATCCCAAAAGTTGAATGCTGACCATAATAATATTTGCTGTCGACGATTTTGTGATGCCTGTAATACTAATTAATGACAACACCAATAAAATGCCATAACTTATTAGAAGAGAGGGCATATTAAAAAACGTATTGAAATACCCCGAAAAGGCAAGTAACACGGCTGCAATGGTGGCCGAACTATGAAACGCAATCGTCCAACCCGTGAGAAAAGACGGAATATCAATTTTTGGAAATGCCTTGCGTACAAAAATAAATTCCGCACCAGCATTGGGATAGGTAGAGGACAACTCTGCATAGGACATTGCAGAGACACTAGCCGCAATTGCTGCAAAAATAAAACTCAACCAAAGGTCTGTGCCCGCTTGTCCAGCAGCTGCACCAATCACGGTATAGATTCCTGCACCCACAATCGTGCCAACGCCATAAAAGGTAAGTCGAAGCGTACTCAAAGATTTTTTTAGTTCTGCCATATTTTTTAGTTAAAGAGGGTGGAAGAAACCTGAACTGGACCATTGGGCGCAAGGGTTCAAGGTTCAAGTACTCCCACCTGTTATTTTTTCCTGCATTTTTCACATATTCCTTTCAAAACCAAGTTCACATCGTTCACTTCATAATCGTGTGGCAAGCTTTCTTCCGATATCTTATTCGGTAAACAGATTGTTTTCCTACAATCGGTACAATGAAAGTGCATATGTAAATCTGTACCGTATTTACCTTTGGCGTTTTCATCAGAAATCGCATATTTTGCCACTCCGACCCCATCATTAATCTGATGAATCAGCCCTTTATCCTCGAAAATCTTGAGGTTTCGATAAAAGGTCGTTCTGTTTGCTGTTTTATTGGTTTCGCTCTTTTGAACAAAGGCCTTTTTCAAATCGGAAAAGGACACGGCACTTTGTTTCCTTTTTAGGAACTTGTATATCTTCGACCTCATTTTAGTAGGTCGAATCCCTTTAGCCAATAATGTTTTTTCCGTCTTTGTCATTTAATATTCTTTCAAAAAACCAGGTTCTTCTATGTCCCAATTTTTCTAATCTTTTTTATAAGCCAAAAGGCGCAGCGCATTGGCCACGACTACCAAGGTAGACCCCTCGTGAAATGCCACGGCTATTCCTATGTTTGCCCAGCTCAAAATGGTGGCTGGTATCAGAAGTGCCACAACCCCAAGGCTTACCCAAAGGTTCTGCTTGATTATGGCCTTTGCTTTCCTACTTAAGCCAATGGCAAAGGGCAGGGTTTCCAATTTATCGGCCATTAGGGCAACATCCGCGGTTTCTAAAGCCACATCACTGCCCGCTGCACCCATTGCAATACCTACGGTACTGTTTGCCATCGCAGGCGCATCGTTTACACCATCTCCCACCATTGCCACCTTGGATTCCTTTTCCTTTAATTCTTTTATGGCATCCACTTTTTCCTCCGGCAACAGGCTTCCCCAAGCATCGGTCAATCCAATTTCTTTAGCAACGGCGTCGGCAACCTTTTGATTATCCCCGGTTAGCATTATCATCCGCTTGATACCGATTTCCTTTAATTTTTTCAGTGTTTCCTTGGCCGCTTCCCGTGGGGTGTCCATCAGGGCGATGATACCGATATATTCTTTGTTCCTTCTTATAAGCATCGTCGTGTTTCCGTCGCTTTCAAGTTCTTTTACTTTATTCGATATTTCTTCGGATGGTTTTGCTTCATCGAGGTCTTCGTACAAGTCAAGGTTTCCAATATAGATTTTATCCTTGCCCAAGGACGCTTTGATACCTTTTCCGAGAACCGCTTCTAAATCTGACGCATCGTTAATATCAGTACCTTTCAGACGCTCTTTCCCATCCCTTACGACAGCTTTGGCCAAAGGGTGGTCGCTCAAATTTTCAACAGCAACAGCTATCTTTAACAGTTCATTTTCTTCAATATCCCCTAATGGTACTACATCGGTAAGTTTGGGCTTGCCTTCTGTAAGCGTGCCCGTTTTATCAAAAGCCAAAGCCGTAATGACCCCCAAATCCTCAAGCGGTCGCCCACCTTTGATAAGTACCCCGCCACGAGCCGCTCTTGCAACCCCGCTTAATACAGCACTTGGTGTTGAAATGGCCAGTGCACAGGGGCTGGCGGCTACCAATACCGCCATTGCACGGTAAAAACTTGCACTAAACGGTTCATCAATGACCAGAAAGGCAAAGAGCAGGATACCCACCAGTATCAGTACGGATGGTACAAAGTATTTTTCAAACTTATCGGTCAACAGTTGGGTAGGGGACTTCTGGGTCTGCGCCTCGTTAACCAGTTTGACCAGTCGGGATAGTGTAGAGTCTTTGGCTTCCTTGATTACCTTTATTTCCAGCGTGTTATTACCGTTGATAGTTCCAGCGAATACCCGATTTTCGTCCTTGATATCATCGTCTGCCGAATAGTCCCTGCTCGTATCTTCCACGGGAATTTTGTCCACGGGTACACTTTCCCCAGTAATAGGTGCCTGGTTGACGCTGCTTTTTCCATTGACCACGACGCCATCTGCGGATATTTTACTATTGGGCTTGACCACAATGATATCGCCTATACTTAATTTTTCAATCCCGACTTCTTCTGTCTTGCCATCTTTTTTCAGCAATGCCGTTTTTGGTGCTAAATCTGCCAGTGCCGCAATGGACTTTCGGGCCTTTTCCATTGCATAATGTTCAAGGGCGTGCCCCAAACTAAACAGGAACAGCAACAAGGCACCTTCTGCCCATTCGCCCAGAGCTGCGGCACCGATGGCGGCAACCAACATCAAGAAGTCGATTTCAAAGCCGCCCTTGGCTACGGTCTGTATAGCCTCTTTCGCCGTAAAGTACCCTCCAAAAAAGTAAGCACCGACGTATAAAGATAAGCTAACCCAATCCGGTATTGATTCTACGTAGGAAAGGCCAAAACCAATACCCAGAAGCGTACCGCAAATGATGGCAAAAATAAGTTCGGTATTCTTGCCAAAAATACCACCGTGGGCGTGTGCCTCACTTTCACCCTCCTTGTGGTTGTGTTCTTCGCCGTCTTTATGAACGTGGTCTTCGCTCTCGCCAACGTGTTGATTTTCCTCCTTGTCTTGAGTATCTTCAGATTTTTCTTCACCGTTGGAAACTTCCATTTTTTGTAAATACGTTTCTGTATCAACGGAAGGTTCAATAATGGTAAGCCCTTGTTTTTCTATTTTCTTTTTAATAGCCCCAAATCCTGTAATGCCTTTATCAAATTCCACACGTACCATTCCAGAAGCGGATGCGGAAACTTCGAGAACTCCATCGACCTCCTTGACTGCTTTCTCGATGGTTCGGGCGTGACGGGTGTGGCGTATCCCTTCCACGGCTATTAGCCTATGCCCAAATTTATCCGTGATTTGGGCTCCCGTGGTTTCTGCCAAGGACTTTACTCTATCAAGGGAAATGACATCAGGGTCATAATGGAAACAGAGTTGCGGTATACCGTCCGGTTTTTCATCGGATATGTGTACACTGTCAATGCCTTCACGTCCACTTAATTTGTCGATGATCCTGTTGATGCAGGCATCTTTTTCGTCCGGTACCTGTGGAAGGATTACGGGAATTTTCATTTTTAGTTTTTTCATTTTATAAAATTTTAAAGTTGACCCTTTACAGTATATAATATTCGCTCGCTTTTTCTTTGATCGGAATATCCTCATCCCCTATCATTTGTTTAAGATTTATTTCAATAGTTGTAGCCAAATCGGTTACAGGGGTGTCCATAGGTCGATTTTCAAAAGGGTCCTGCATCAAAATGGATGTTTTTTCAATGGCAACGAAAATAATCGGTATTCCAATAGTTAGACTTATTTCCACCGCCAGGTATTGGTCTGACAGACCAAATGGTAACATTGTGGCAAATACATAAATGATTAAATGGATTAATAAACTATGTGCTTTGGGGAAGACCGTGTTTTTTATACGTTCGCACTTGCCCATAGAATCACATAATCTGGCTATGGTACTGTCTATTTGTACCTGCTGAAAATCATTGACCATACCGTTTTCTTTTGCTTTTAGCAAAGTTTCAGAATGTTCTGACAATAAAGTATTTGGAATATTAAAAGACTCCAACTTATAAGATTTTTGGTATTCCTTAACTTTGGGGGAAAAGGGTAGTTTTCTCAATGATTCACCCAATGCATAGCACCAGATTATTTGACGGTTGGTCATTTCATTGACCAAAATATCGTACTGCCCGTTGCTCCTTTTGAAAAATGAAACACATTGTCTGACCAGTGTTCGGGAATCATTCACAATTGCGCCCCATATAATACGGGCTTCCCACCAGCGCTCATAAGCTTGATTGGTTCGAAAACCCAAAAGCAAAGCTACCGCAGTGCCAAAAACAGCAGTAACACCAATTGGAATAGAGATTTTTGACAAAAAACCATATTGGTCCAAAATACCCACAGCTACAGCATAAGATACAATAAATACAATAAATACAATATCAAACTTTATGGTTTTAATAAAATTGACAATGGATATTCTTTTATTTAAGAGCATATTGAGAAATTATAATTGTTATTAGTGGTGGTGTTCAAATTTTTTCCCAATTTTTTGAATAATGGGATAGATAAAGATTGCTATGGCCGAAAGGAAAATTATCCCAGAATACAAGGCATAAATTCCAGAAAACAATTTGCCAGCATCGGTTTGTGCTTCATCTAAGGGACCCATTCCTGTAAGAATCATTGAAGCGTTTAAAAAGCTATCAATCCAACTTAATTTCAAAAAATAATAATACCCAAGCATCCCGATTCCCAAAGAAACAGTTATAATTAAAATCATAATAATGGCACCGTTGAATATTTTGTGGTACAATCTGTCATTCATTAATTTCATATAGTTCGGTTATTTACATTTTGTATTCCAATTATGTCATAAACTTTCTTGCTATAAATCTTTAACCTAAAGCTATATATGAAATATTGGTAAAAGTTAGAGTTCTTTTTTATAAGGTTTTTAACTATACTTCAGTGCCACATTTAGAACAAAATTTTGCATCCATAGGTATTGGTTCTTCACAACTTTTGCATTTTACTTTACCTAAAGGCTCGCCACAATGTTGACAAAAAGAAGCATTTTCAGGATTGTTTTTGCCGCATTTTATACATCTCACAACAACCTTGGGTTCATCAAATCTTGGGTCATTATTTTTACGTTGATGCTTGTTGGAATGATGACCATAACTTCCTCTTAATAAATGTTTTAAAAATCCCATATTGTTTAATTTAAGTGTGTTTCCATATAATCTAATGCTTCGGGCATATCCAACTCACGGGTACCGTTCCCAGTTCTGATAAAGAAATGAGAACGGTCGCCCAGGTTCAAATACACTGGTTTTTGCGATTTGTAGACCCTTACATAACAGATATCCTTTTCTTCAAATTGGTAAAAGGTCACCTTTGCCAAAGGGCAAAAATGCGTGCCTAAATTGAAGGACACCAACTGCATTATATACTGTTCAAATCCGTCCTTGCCCGGTTTCTTTAAAGTACCGTAATCTTGTTCGAGCCCCAGGATACGGCCTTCATCGTCAACTCCTATAATCAAATGGCCGCCTTCGGTATTCATAAATCCCGCAATGGTCTTTGCCACTACCATTTCCAAGGCTTTGTTTACCTTACCTTGTCGAAGGTCCCACCGCAAGGTGCTTTTGAATTCTACCTCGTGGTTTTCACCTTTGTCCAATAATTCCCTTATCAAGGTTATTCCGACTTTCTCCCTATTTAGTTGAAATATTGTTTTTCTTGTATAGAACATCAGGGCGAGACTGCTTCCCATAATACCAAACAGGATATTTTTTAGGATTTGGTCCACATCTCCAAATCCAAGAGCTTGCCCAACTGCATTTTTGAACAAATACCACCAATTGCCCGTATCACCGCTCTGGTCATACTGGAATAGGGAAATGCCCAATGGCTGTATAATGATTATGCCCACCGCAAACCCTAAAACAATAGCAATAAGAAGTCCTTGCCTGTTCAGCCCTCCTCTTTTTTGATTATGTATGCCATTAGGCGGTTTCATTGCAGTTTATTTTTTCTTGTTTTCCCGTAACAGTTTCTTTCGCTGTTCAAACTCTTCCTTGCTTATTTCGCCCCGTGCAAAACGTTCCCTCAGGATTTCCATCGCACTATCCTTTTTCCGTTTCTGTCCCGGGGTGGGGTAAGGAATTAGGAATATCCAAAAGATGAGGATTATCCAAAGTCCCCACCATATCCAGTGCATTCCTCCAAAATACCAATCGTCCATCATAGTGTTTCTGTTTTTAAATCAATAGTATATCCATTTTTTATGTTATTCTATTTCTATCCATTCTTTGGCCAATTCTTTTTCTTCGGTCTTATAAAATTTTATATGAGCTTCTGAAAAAGGAAGCAATACCTCGGTAAATTGCTCCTGCCATTTAACGCTACCCACCAAAGCAACACGCTTTAAATGCTTTTCATTCGGAAGGTCTAATTCAATTCCCTTCCAATGTGCCTCTGCTGTCCAACCTTCAAAATTTTCCATCTCGATGTACCAGAAAACTTCCGGATGGGCAGTTATATGTTCTGTTAAGACTGGTATCAAGTTTTCATAATCCTTGGCATCCAGCTTTTTCTCTGCCACCATATATACAGTAGCTTCTTTTTTATAGATTGACATCATTACTCACTATTTATAAATGATAATTAAATTTAAAAACCAAACGTTTAATCCTAATTGCCACTGCATTTTTCGCAAATGCCCTTTACCACCAAGTTGATATCCTCGGTAATATAACCATCAGGTAAGTTGATGTGAGGGATTTTATGCTCTGTTAAACAGACCGTTTCATTACAATTGTTGCAATGAAAGTGCAAATGAAGGTCGTTGCCGACCTCGCATTCACAATTTTCTTCGCAAAGGGCGTATTTTATAACTCCCGTACCATCCTCGATTTGATGCACAATACCTTTTTCTTCAAACGCTTTCATAGTCCTAAATAGGGTACTTCTTTCACTGACCTTAAAATCCTTTTCCAAGTCGCCAAGGCTGATGGCCACATTCAACTCTGCCAACCGCTTATATGTCATAAGGCGCATAGCTGTAGGTCGTATTCCTTTGCTTTCTAAAAATTGAACTATTTTTTCCATTTGTTTAAAAAGAGATTTACAGGTCGTGCCGTTTTAAGGAATCTCCTGTTTTAATCTGAAAGGCATCTTCAATATTTGCTATATAAATAATACCATCTCCAGGCCCGTCGGTTTTGGCGTTGGCTATAATTGTTTCAATGGCCGCTTGGGCTTCCTCATTTTGACAGACCAATTCCAATTTTACCACAGGACTATCTGTTACGTGAAAATCTAGCGACGGTCTTGCACCTTTTGCCTTGAATGCGCCCGTGCCTTCTGCTTGTGAAAGGGTCATACTTTCAAATCCATTGTCAGAAAGTGCTTCAATGACTCTTTGGATTCGGTTTGGTTTTATAAATGCTTTTATTTCTTTCATCTGTTGATATTTATTTGTTTTTTAATGGTCATATGTAATTCCCCAATCAACATTGTGGTTGGTATCCACATTGTTATAGCTCATTTCATATTTTTAAATTTTTAATCGATTTTGAACCGAGCCTGTTTTTTAATTTTTAACTAACTAATTAAGACGATAAACAAACTCGGAATCAAAATCTTTGATTGTTATTGAATTAATGTCCGTGTTCCAGTTCGCCCTTGACCATTTCCGAAGACAGGTTATAAGCTCCGTTTATCACGACTTTGGCATCCTTTGAAACTTCGGCAGGCAGGTTGACTTCAACAAAGCCTAAATCAGTAATACCAACCGTTACGGGTATCATTTTAAATTTCATTTTGTCCGCTTCCATTTCTTCATCTTCATCCAAAATAAAAATAAAGGATTGCTCGCCTTCTTTTATAATGGCAGCTTCCGGTACGGCAAAACCCTTTTTCTCGCCTTGCACTATTCGCCCTTCCACATACATACCCGGCAATAGGTTTTTATCCTTGTTTTCAATATCTGCCAGAACTTCCAAAGCTTTTGGGTCTGTATTGAAGGTTTTACCAACAGACCGAACGGTTGCTTTAAGCAGTTCATCTGGACGAGAGGCCGTGGAAAAATATATCTGTTGCCCTTGCTTGATTTGCTTTATGTCCTTCTCATATACTTTGAAGTTGACATAAATTTTTGAGTTGTCGCTTATCGAGAACATTTTGGATTGTTGTGCCACGTAATCGCCAAGGCTAATCATTACTTCATCCACATACCCACTTATAGGCGAGGTAATGGGAACAGCGGAATATATTTGGCCTTCCGCCACTTTGTCCGGGTTAATGCTCAACAGTCTCAATTGGGACCGCAAACCATTGACGCTGGATGTTGTAGAACGAAATTTTGACTGTGCCATTTGAAATTCCTTGCCAGAAGAAACACCTTTATCATAAAGAGTCTGCTTGCGCTCAAAATCCTGTTTCAAAAAGACCAATTCATCATTTTTTTCCTGATAATCTTGTTGCATTGCAATGATATCAGGGTGTTCTATATATGCCAACACCTGTCCTTTGCTTACGTTATCTCCGGGTATTACTTTTATGGAACTCACATTTCCACCAACAAAAGGACTTATGTTCGCCTTGTCCTGTGGGAAAAGTTCCAGCGTTCCTGTTACCTTAATGTTGTTCCCTAAATTGCGTTCCTCCAAAAGTTTCATTTCCAAACCTATGGTTTCGGCCTGTTGCTTTGTGAGTTCCACAACGCCTTCTTCCTCGCTGTGACCTTCTTCTTCTCCTTCACTGTGGCCTTCCTCGCCGTGTGCATCTTCTCCAGCTTCATTGGTTTTTGATACGCCTTCGGCTTCGTTATGCCCAAGTTCAGATTTTGGGGCATCATTACAACTCATAAACATAAGTGTAAATAATACGGTACTTACTAATAGTATATTCTTCATTTCTCTTTTTTTAAGGTTATAAATTGCCCAATTGATATTGCATATCAATGGTCTGCTGGTTAAACTGATTGATGTATTGTAAATGGTTTTGTTTAATGCGGATGGCACTATTGAGAATCGTGATGTAATTGACGTAATCTATTTCGCCTTCTTTAGATGCCAATTGTGCGGTGGTAATTTGTTCTTCTGCCAAGAGTAGTGCGCCTTCTTCGTAATATTGCAAAATCTTCTTTGTTTTTTCAAGGGATTTGGTCAATTGCGACACACGACTTTCCGTGACCGCCTTTTGTTCCAAATATTGATTCTCTGCTACCATTGCGTCTGCCTTGGCCGCCTTGACCCTCGACTTCTGGGGAAAAAACCACAACGGAATACTAATACCTGCCTGATAGGTGTTGAAGCCTGAAACATCATCCACAACCTGTCTGCCATACGATAAACTGAATTTCGGCAGGAATTGTGATTTCTCAACACCAACGTTTGCCTTGCTTACTTCGGCATTTTGCAACGCATATTGCAACATTGGGTTATTGGCCACCGAAGTGGAATCTAACATTGCCATAAAATCCAATGTTTTGTATGGTTCACTAATCGTTTCAATGGATTCATCCGTTCCCAAATATTGTTTTAAGGCACGTTTGGCTATTTCAATATCATCAAAGGCTTGTTGCCTTAATACTTGAATCTGTTGAAATTCTGAAGAGGCTGAAATAAATTCCAACTTACCTGTTTCTCCCGTATCATACCGAAGTTGGGCAGCGGTCTTAAAATTGGTATAAATACTGTCCAATTGGTCTGCAAAACGCAATTGTGCCTTGTAATAATTAATTTGGTCATACGCCTGCATCACATTACGCACCAATTGTTGTTCACTGGCCACATAAAACTTTTCTCCCAAGGCAATACGCTCTTTGTAAAACTTCGATTTTGAAAAACCGGAAAGCAAATCAATGTTGCCCTGTTGCACACCAACGGTTGTCTGCACTCCAGGAAGATTATTTCCATATTCTTCTTTGCCCGTGAAAACTTGAGTGCTACCAAGGTCAAAACTCGTTCCCTTTAGTGCCTTTTCCCGTTCAATAAATGCTTGGCTCTCTTTAAGTGATGGATAATTCTGTTTAGCCATAGCAATAGCCTCATCAATGGTCAAGGTCTTTGGGATTGTACCATCTTGATTGGTGTCTTGGGCAAATGAAGTACCAGAAGCCATCAAACCTCCAACCATCAATAATACGGTTACAATATTGGTTGATTTTTTAATATAACTTACATCTCCACCATTGTCCTTCTTTTCTTTTCGGGATTCCAGCCAATAATAAAGAATAGGAATAACCACCAAGGTCAGAAATGTTGCCGTAAGCATTCCTCCAATGACTACTGTCGCCAAAGGTCGCTGTACTTCTGCACCACCAGAGGTAGAAATCGCCATTGGGATAAAACCCATAATTGTTGTAATGGCTGTTAATAAAATTGGACGTAAACGTTCGTGCGTTGCTTCGTATATACGTTTTTTTAAATCTGTCATTCCACTGTCTTTTAATTCATTGAATTTGTTTATGAGTATGAGTCCGTTTAATACGGCAACTCCGAAGAGCACGATAAACCCGACTCCGGCAGAAATACTGAAAGGCATTCCACGAATCAACAAAACGAAAACACCACCAATGGTCGCCAAAGGCACTGCCATATAGATCATCAAGGCCTGTGTAACTGAATTTAAAGCAAAGTAAAGCAGAACAAATATTGTTAATAGAACGATTGGAACTACAATCATCAATCGGTCTGAAGCACGTTGAAGGTTTTCGAAAGAACCTCCGTAGGTTACAAAATAACCTGGTGGCAGTTTCACGTCCGTTTCCAATTTTTGTTGAATTTCCTCGACCATCGATTTTACATCGCGCCCACGAACATTGACCCCTACCGAAATACGACGGGAGGTATTGTCCCTTGAAATCTGCATCGGACCTGGCTTATAGCTGATATCTGCAACCTCCTTTAAAGGTACTTGTGCACCGTTTGGCAGGTCTATGAAAAGGTTTTTTAAGCTATTGATGTCTTGTCGATATTCCTCTGCCAAACGAATGACCACATCGAATCGTTTTTCCCCTTCAAAAATGACTCCTGCCTGTTCTCCAGAAAATGAAGCACTTACATAATCATTCAGCTTGTCAACGGTTACACCGTATTGTGCCATTTTTGCCCGGTTATACACCACTGTCATTTGTGGCAAACCGCTTGTAGCTTCTACATTGAGGTCAGCCGCTCCGGGAACGGTTCTGATGACCGCTGCGATTTCCTGTACCTTGTCTGCCAAAACGCCTAAATCTTCTCCGTACAGTTTGATTGCCACGTCCTCACGAACCCCTGTAAGCAATTCATTAAAACGAAGTTCTACAGGTTGGGTAAACACGAAATTTACGCCGGGAACTACTGAAATTTTTTCCTGTATTTTTTCTATCAGTTCTTCTTTACTATCTGCGGAAGTCCATTTACTCTTATCTTTTTCAAGAATAATATAACTATCGGCAATATCCATAGGCATCGGGTCTGTCGGTATTTCGGCCACACCAATCCTAGAAACTACTGTTTTTACTTCCGGAAACTCATTGATTAACTTCTGAAGTTTCTCTGAAGCCTCAATAGATTCTGTAAGACTGCTCCCCGGTTTTATCAATGCTTGAAATGCAATATCGCCTTCATCAAATTTAGGGACAAATTCTGCTCCCATATTGCTGAAAATAAATCCTGAAATCAAAAGCAAGGAAACCGCGCCTATAACCACACCTGCCCGAAAGCGAAGTGCAAAATTTAATATAGGCAGATAGATACGATTCAGAACATCCATAATTTTATCACTGAACCTATCAATCTTGTTTTCAAACTTGGCGAACCAACTATTTTGATTTTTAGCAGGTTTTAAAAATAATGATGACATCATTGGCACGTAGGTAAGACAAAGGATAATCGCTCCTAAAACGGCAAAACCAAATGTAAATGCCATTGGCCGGAACATTTTCCCTTCCACACCGGTCAAAAAAAGAATCGGTGTAAAAACTATAAGAACAATTAGTTGACCGAAGAAGGCAGAATTCATCATTTTACTTGAAGAATCATAGGCGATTTCATCCATTTCAGCTTGGTTGATGGCGGTTGTGGATTTTTTCATCCGTTGATGAATGTGGAAAACCGCTCCTTCCACGATAATCACCGCTCCATCTACAATAATTCCAAAATCGATCGCACCCAAGGACATTAAATTTGCCCAAATGCCAAATTGTTTCATCAAAATAAATGCAAATAATAGACATAAAGGGATTATCGAAGCTGCTATCAAGCCACCACGGAAGCTTCCCAAAAGTAAGACCAAAACAAATATGACGATTAGGGCTCCTTCTATTAGATTGTTTTTAACGGTACTTGTGGTTGCCTCAATAAGTTCACTTCGGCTTAAAAAAGCATCAATATAAACACCTTCCGGCAGGGATTTTTGAATTTCTACAATACGCTTTTCCACATTTTCAATCACGTCGCCTGGGCTTTCGCCTTTCAGCATTAAAATTTGTCCACCAACAGTTTCGTGTCCATCTTGGGTAAACGCACCATAACGCACTTGATTACCATAGCCTACTTTTTCCGCGACATCACGTATTAAAACCGGGCTTCCATTTTGTGTGGTTACAACCGTGTTTTCCAAATCGGCAATACTTCGTGCCAGCCCTTCGCCACGGATAAAATTGGCTTGGTGGTTTTTTTCGATATAAGCTCCACCAGTATTGGCATTGTTCACTTTAAGGGCCTCAAAAACCTGATTCATTGTAATGTCAAAACTTTTTAGTTTATCAGGATTTATGGCAACTTCGTATTGTTTTACATAGCCTCCAAAGGCATTGACCTCAACGACTCCGGGGACTAGTGCCATTTGGCGTTTAACAATCCAATCTTGGATGGTACGAAGCTCCATTGCGTCATATTTGTCTTCATAGCCTTCTTTTACTTTTAAGGTATATTGAAAAATTTCGCCCAGACCTGTTGTTATGGGTGCCATAAAAGGTGTGCCGAAACCTTCAGGGATTTCTCCAGCAACTTCGGTCAATTTTTCCTGTACCAATTGCCTTGGCAGATAGGTTCCAGCCTCATCCTTAAAGACAATGGTAACCACCGAAAGACCAAAACGGGACACCGAACGCAGTTCGATAACGTCTGGCAGATTTGCCATTGCCAATTCCACAGGGTAGGTAACAAATTGTTCAATATCTTCAGTACCTAAATTTGGGGCAACTGTAATAACTTGTACTTGGTTGTTGGTAATATCGGGTACAGAACCCAGATTTATAGTGGCCATAGACCAAATGCCCGTACCAACCAATGCCACTATAAATAAGCCAATAATAAATTTGTTATTAATGGAAAATGAAATGATTTTGTTAATCATAGAAAATGTATTAATTCAGTTTAAAACTTACGATGCGAATAGGTGCAACGCATTTATATAGCAATGCCTGTCTTGAGAAGCATCACGTTAGGATATATCTATCCTTAAAAAAAACTGAATTATACTTTAGGAGGTTGGAAAAGTGATTCCAGATATCTGGAAGTGAAGTCTACTTTATGTAAGTTGAACTGTTTTTTATCTTCAAACTTTAGTCGATTGGTTAAAGCCGAATTGTTGTTCGCAATAATTAATACTAAAGGGTGACAACATTGATTATGGGAATGAACTGGTGTATTCTCCTTATCTGGGTTATTATGGTGCCCTTCATTTTTTGCATCATTGTCAAAATAATCTTCTACTACATATTCAAAGAAAGAGTCTCCATAAACTTTATGGTCTTGATAATGGGTAATAATACTTGAAATTTTTTTAATTGGTCCACAAAAGTCCATATCTATGCTAATCCCTTGAAAAAAGAATAAAATAGACATTGATATGGAAAAGAATATTTTCATAAAGTTTTACAAATATACAAATTAATCGATGCACAGGTTGTGCAAAGATGATGTTGATAATCTTTTATTTTCTCGAAATGGTGGACAACGTATCGTTCCATAAATAAACAATATATATATAATTTCCTTTGTTTGGTTTCTAAAACAGATTTTTATTGGCTGACTAACTTGTAGATTTACTTTGATAACGGTTGTTATTTTGAAACTAATCGAGTTCCCTTTAAAAACAAGGTAACTTATCCCCCAAATTTAATATAACAAAAAGACCACAATAGCAGTTGTGGCCTTTCGGAATTTGAGGTAAAAAAACCTCTTAATGCTTAATAAAAGTGAGATGTATTATTTTAAATATTCCTCACAAGCTTCCTCACATTTTCTACAGGCATCTGCACATTGTTGACAATGTTTGTGGTCGTGCTTGGCACATACATCAGCACATTTTTCACAGATATCACGGCATTGCTCTACCATACCTCTTACATCCTTATAATTTGACGCAAGCAAATTTGCTGTTGCACTACAGATTGCGGCACAAGCCCTATCAGTTCTTATACAATCTACCATCATCTTAATGTCTCCTTCGTCAAGACAAGCATCAGCGCAATGATTACAATGTGTTACACAATTGTTTAAAGCTTCGATTAATTTTGAATTTTTCATAAATATTTTAGAATTTAAATTGTTAAAAATAGTCCACTACTATAGCAGATATTATTAAACACAATTTAATATAAACTGCATTATTTATTGTTATAGAATATGCCGAATAATTTGTAGAATTTTCGGATTAACAGAGTTTAACATCAAATCTCATCCAAAGATTTGCGATTCTGATTTGTGCTTTTTTTAAACTGTGTAGGTGTCATTCCTGTAACCTTTTTAAACTGATTGCTTAAATACGCGACACTACTATAATGAAGTTTAAAAGCTATCTCACACAAGGTTAATTCATCATAAATGATGAGTTCTTTTATACGCTCAATTTTTTGGTTGATGATGTATTGCTCAAATGTGATACTTTCTACTGATGAGAATAGCGAACTTAAATATTTATAATCAAGATGAATATTTTCGCCTATATAATCTGCCCATTTAATATCCAGTCCTTCCAAAGAATGATGGATTTTATCCACCACTAAAGTTTTCATTTTTTCAATAAGTTGACTTTTACGGTCGTCAATCAAACTAAAACCTGAATTTTGAAGTGCTTTGGAAAGACCATTTTTGGTCTGGACACTTAATGAAGAAACTAATTTTACCTCTCCCAATTTGATAGAGACATAAGGTATTTCAAGTTGCTCCAAAATATTGGATACTGCCGAGATACATCTTGGGCAGACCATATTTTTAATATGGATAATCTCATTCATATTGTACTTGTTTCAAAATAATGTTAATCCAGATTTGTATAGAGAATAATAAACAGCTGCTATTGCAGCAACCACAAAAATCAAGACTATCACAACTAAAGCTATAATTCTATCTTTTTTTGAAATATCGCTTTTGGGCTGATACTTTTTCTTATCATTTTTTCTTCTATTTCTTCTGCTTTCACTCATTATCGTTCGCCGTGATAAAACCAAGATTACTTTAAGGTCTTATTCAGATTACTTGATTAATCCATAATTCGTTTTATTGTAAGGTTGCTTTTACCTCTCCACAGGTTAACATAGCTTCCCCGTAATATGGGTTCCGCACCTCTTTTTCCAAACTTATCCAATAAGCACCCTTATTGTCATCGGCCATTGGACAAAACTGGATATATACATTTTCGTTAACCCCAAAAAGCTGCACACTACTTATCATATGGGCAGAAAGATGCTTAAAATGTCCTCTTTGCGTTACTATATCTGAACTGTTCTCAATAGCATTAGCAGAGGTCTTTAGTTCTTTCTGAATGGTCATCCAATGGTTATGTGCTTCTTCATCGGATAATAATTTCATATCCACTTTTTTCAAAGATTGGTTTATTTGTTTTCCTGCGTGTTGAGCGCCTTTAGCGTCGTCATTTACCAAAGCATCTTTTAAAAGGATATAATCATCAAAAACCTGTTTTAACTGATTCTGAAATTTGTTTGAAACGGCAATCCTTTCCTTCATTTGAGAATGATTGGTTTTATCCACATTTTCTCCAGAACTATCTTCTTGCATTCCTAAATGCCCTTCGTGACCTGTCATTGTTTTACCACCAGATGCATTCATCATACTTTTTTTGCCTTGTAACTGTGCAGCGGCATCTACGGTAAACGTTCCATTAGTTACAACTTCATCTCCATTCTTTAAACCTTCAAGAATGGTATAACTATCGCCAGTGGCATTGCCTAATAAAACTTCCCTCATTTCAAAAATAGCCTCATTAGGGTTTGTTTTGACATAGACTACAGAGCGTTCTCCTGTCCACATAACAGCGGTTGACGGTACGGAAACGGTATTCTCGGTGCTTGTTTGCGTACCCTCAATTATACCTTCCACAAACATTCCCGGTTTAAAGAGGTCTTTCTTATTTTGCAAGACCGCTCTTACAACCACCGTTCTAGTCGCAGAATTTAATAAGGGGTCGATGAATGAGACTTTTGCATCAAAAACCTCATTGCGATAAGCATTTGTGGTCACTTTAATAGTTTGCCCTTCTTTTAGGGATGCAATTTGATTTTCATAAGCATCAAATTCTGCCCATACTGTATTGAGATTCGCAATTTTATATAAGGGTTGTCCTTGCTTTAAATAATCCCCTTCTTCTACCATTTTCATTGTTACCGTTCCTGAAACGGTTGCAAAAACCGGAAAGTTTTCTTGCACTTTCCCAGCAGTTTCTATGGCGTTGATTTGCTTTTCGGAAAGTTTCCAAAGTTTAAGTTTGTTCCTAACAGCCTTATACAATGCAGGTTGCGATTCTTTTAAAGCAGCCGTAGTTAAAAGCTCTTGTTGTGCCGCAACCAATTCTGGCGAATAAATAGTTGCTAAGCGTTGTCCTGCTCCAACACGTTCTCCTGTAGAATTAACGTACAGTTTTTCTATTCTTCCTCCAAAATATGTAACCTGTACGGCATTTGACTCTTCGTTGGCTTTAATCTTACCAGATAACTTAAGAGAATTATTTCCCATTTGTCCTTTTCCTACAAGTGATGTTTGGATATTGGCCAGAGCCATTGCGTTATCGGTCATTTTTATTTCATTGGCATTGAGGCCATCTGCACCAGATTCGGCTGGAATTAAATCCATTCCACAAATGGGACAATCCCCAGGTTCTGGTTGCATAATCTGTGGATGCATCGAGCACGTCCACATTTGGTTTGTAGTCTCTTCTGAATGGTTGTGAGCTTCGGCAGTTGTATTTATATCTGACGATGGAGAATTACCAAAAAGTAACCATCCTGCTAATAAGCCAATAACTAAAGCAACCCCTATATATAGAATATTCTTTTTCATACTATTATTTCTCGTTTTGTAAACGTTCGATCATCGCATTCATTTCTTCAATCTCCTTACGTTGTGCTTTGATAATATCGTTGGCCAATTTTTTTACTTCTGGATCTTTAATATCTGCACGCTCACTGGTCAATATTGCTATGGAATGGTGAGGTATCATAGCTTTCATCCAAAGTACGTCCCCAACAGTAGATTTTTGCTCACGTACTAATCCTAACGCACCAAGAAATAATACAGCACTCCCTATTAAGATGGCGATATTCTTCTTCTTATTTTTATACATATTAAGCATAAAAAGCAGCATTATCACAGCCATTGTAGAAATACCCAGACAAACCATATAAAATCTGGTAAGGCTAAATCTTACGTGGTCAAACTCATACGTATTTAAATACATTGTAATATACATTGCTATAAATGATGCTCCCAGCATCAAAAAAAACTTTGTGTATTGGCTCATTCCCTCTTTGTTGTTTTTGTGTTCCATTGAATTTTCCATAATAGTTGATTTTAGTGTTAATTATTTACGTTTATTTTTATTCATTTTTCTAACAGTAGGCGAACTTGTATACCACAGTAAAAACCCGCTGAGTACTGTTATTAATCCTAAAAGTGAAAAAGCTCTTAGGACTATTGTATTAAAATTGTCTCGCCCTTGATAGTCCATTGTATGGGTCATCCATAAGAAGTCAAACCAACGCCAATCTCGATGTCTTATAGTCTGAAAAGCACCATTATTAATTGCGACATAAGCCTTTAGGTTTTCATCCGTTTTATATGAAATCTCGTAGGCTGGTAATGGTCTTCCACGATATTCGTGATGTTTCCCAACAGTCTCAATTCTATGAATACTTTCAACTTTTAAATCAGGTAACATATAACGTTCTGCAACTTTAAGAGCTTCTTGCTCTGTGATTTCTTCCTTTTTGGAACCTGAAATTGCATTGTATAGCTGATTTTCATTAATCCAAAAATAGGGTTGATTGTCAATTTCTAATAACTCTAAAGATTTTATGCTTTGCTCATTTTCTAGTTGAGACGAACCAATCAAATTCTTGAATATTGTTTGATGTGGTGCTTCTTTCTTGAAATGATCACCATGAATTTCATCAATATCTGTCCAACTAAAATACAAACCACTAATCGTCCACATCAAAAACTGGATACCTAAAAAAAGTCCTAAATAACGATGTGTTTTCCGGATTTTTGATGCAGTGCTCCTGTTAACCATATTAGTTTATTGTAAAGGGAAATTCAACGTTTACTTTTTCCCATTTCATATTTATTGTCCCAGAATTTTCGCTGGTTTTGGAAACCTTATACTCTAGATGTTCTTGAATATCTTCTGAAATTTTAGGAGTTACCTTAAACCGAATCACATCATCATTTTCATCATATTCATCTTTTCCATGCTGATCCCAATTTTTGTTAATCATAACAGTCCAATCTCCTTTAGATGGAATTGTGAAAAAACCATATTTACCTTTTGGAAGCACTTCATTATTAATCAGTAAATCTTCATTTGTTTCTATCCAAGTAGCATTATGCGCACCTGCTTGCCAAACATTATCATAACCCACTAAACCACCAAAAATTATTCTTCCTCTAACACCAGGAGAAGAATAATCTATATGAATATGAGCATCACCAACCATTGCCATAGTAGATTGATGTGGGCTTAATACTTTCTTTTTTGGTGTTTTCTCTTTTACTGATTTTGTAGAATGGCTTTTATGTTCATTATTATCTGTTTTTTTAGTTTCATTTTTACAACTAAAAATTGTTGTTATTAATACAAGTACGATTACTAATTTTTTCATATAATTATATTTTAATTGTTTTTAACCTTAATGCATTAACAATTACAGAAACCGAGCTAAAACTCATTGCTAATGCTGCAATCATTGGAGATAATAATATTCCGAAAAAAGGAAATAAAACACCTGCAGCAATTGGCACACCTAAGGTGTTGTAAATCAATGCAAAAAATAAATTCTGTTTAATGTTTTTCATTACACCATGACTTAAATTTCTTGCTTTTACAATACCGTGTAAATCGCCTTTTACCAAAGTGATCATCGCACTTTCTATAGCAACATCAGTTCCAGTTCCCATTGCAATACCAACATCACTTTTTGCTAAAGCTGGTGCATCATTAATTCCATCTCCAGCCATAGCAACAACATTGCCTTTTTCTTGTAATTTTTCTACTTCTTTTAATTTATCTTGAGGTAACATGCTCGCTTTAAAATCAGCCAAATTTAATTCTGTTGCAACTGCTTGTGCTGTATCATGATTATCTCCTGTAAGCATAATAACTGCAATGCCCATATTTTGTAATTCTTTAATGGCTTTAGCACTTGTTTCTTTTATTTTATCACCAATAACTACATACCCAACAATGTTTTGAGCAACTGATAAATAAGAAACTGTTTTTCCTTGTTTTTGGAACGAAGAAGCTTTTTCTTTCATTACTGATGAGATTTTTGCATTTGCATATTCCATCATTTTAGGATTCCCTAATGCTACTTTTTTATCATTAATAAGGGCTTCAACACCTTTACCAGTAACAGCAGAAAAAGAATTAGATTTTAGAATTTCTGCATTTTGTTCTTTTCCATATTTTACAGTAGCTTCTGCTAAAGGATGTTCACTATTTGAATTTAAAGAAACGATATAATTTAAAACCTCATTTTCAGTATAATTATCATCGAAAGAACCAATTTTTTCTACAGTTGGTTTTCCTTCCGTAATTGTTCCTGTTTTATCAATGATTAGTGTATTTACTTTGTCTAATTTTTCTAAAGCTTCCGCATTTTTAATTAGCACCCCATTTTGAGCACCTTTACCAACACCAACCATTACAGACATTGGTGTTGCCAAACCTAATGCACAAGGGCAAGCAATAATTAAAACTGCAATTGCATTTACTAATGCATACACATACGCTGGTTCTGGTCCCCAAATTGCCCAAACGATAAATGTAATCACAGAAATTAAAACCACTATTGGAACGAAGTAACCAGAAACGGTATCTGCTAATTTTTGAATTGGCGCACGACTTCTGCTGGCATCGTTTACCATATGAATAATTTGAGAAAGTAAGGTGTCACTACCCACTTTTTGGGCTTCCATTAAAAAAGACTGATTCCCATTTATGGTTCCACTACTTATTTTATCGCCTTCTGATTTGTTTACAGGAATTGGTTCTCCAGTAATCATAGATTCATCAACAGTTGTATCTCCTTCTGTTATTTTACCATCGACAGGAATTTTATCACCTGGTTTTACTTTTAGAATATCATTCAGTTCTATTTTATCAATAGAAACTTCAACTTCTTCGCCATCTACTATTTTGGTTGCTTTATTAGGTGCTAATTTTAAAAGTTCTTTTACAGCAGAATTTGTTTTACTATGCGCACGAGCTTCTAATAATTGCCCCATTAAAACCAATGTTAAAATTACAGTTGTAGCTTCAAAATACACATGTACAGCACCAAATTCTGTTTTAAATTGATCTGGAAAAACATCAGGAAAAAGCATTCCGAAAACACTAAATAACCAAGCTACACCAGCACCAATGCCAATAAGTGTAAACATATTTAGGTTCCAAGTTTTTATACTTTTATAAGCACGTTCAAAGAACATCCAAGTCGCATAAAATACTACAGGAATGGATAATACAAACTGAATCCAATTCCAGTTCTTCTGCTCTAAAATATCGTATAATGGATTATTCATTAGCATTTCACTCATTGCTATAAAGAAAATTGGCAATGTAAACGCAACTGCAATCCAGAACTTTTTAGATAATTTTTTATATGCTTTTTCTTCGGCAGAACTATCAGCCTCCATTGGCACTAAATCCATTCCACAAATCGGGCAATCACCAGGTTCATCTTTTACAACTTCTGGGTGCATTGGGCAGGTCCATTGTTCTGTATTTGTAGTTGATAAATTTTGTTCTTCCACTAAATCCATACCACAGACTGGACAATCACCAGGTTTGTCATACGTTTTTTCTCCCTCACAATGCATTGGGCAATAAAAAGATGCCCCCAAACCCTCAAGGGGGCTTTTCTCACTCTTCTGGTTTTTGTTTTTTTTGCTCCTTCCCTTTGGGAAGGCTGGGTTGGGCTTTTCTCCTTGTTTGTGAATACTATAACTACCACCATCCTTTTTTAAAGCTTCTTGAAAGATTTCTAATGAAATATGAGATTCCATTTCTATAGTTGCTTCAGCTTTCTTTAAATCAACGGTTGCTTTTGAAACACCAGCTACTTCTGAAAGTGTTTTTTCTACATGACTTCTACAACCATTGCAAGTCATTCCATGAATGTGATACTTATGTTTCATTTTATCATTATTTGGAATAAGAATACCATATCTGTCTCCATCATTTTTTAAAGCATCTTGAAAAGTTTCTAATTTAATATGAGCATCCATTTCTATGGTTGCTTCAGCTTTTTCTAAATCTACAGATGCTTTAGTAACACCTTCAACTTTTGAAAGTATTTTTTCTACATGACTTCTGCAACCATTGCAGGTCATTCCTTTTATTTTATATGTGTGTTTCATAATTTTAAAGTTTTACATTTTCATCATTTCTTCTTCATCCATTTCCATTCCCATTTTCATATTTCCATCTTTATCTGTGTGTGTTTTCATGAAAAGAAATTGAAACAGAAAAACAAGAGCTATTCCTATACTTGCTACTACAAGTACAAAAGGGTCGTTAACATATTTTAAATAAATGAATGCTGATAAAATAACAATATCCATTACTATTGCTATTATTGGAATAATTGGATTAAATTTTACTTCTTTTTTAAGGTATCTAAAAAGGCCCCAATGAATAGCAATGTCCATAATTAAATAGAAAATAGCACCAATGGAAGCTATGCGAGTTAAATCGAATAAAATAGTTAGTAGTATGGCTAAAGAAACAGTAAAAATTAACGAGGGATTTTTAAGTTTCTTCATTTTGTTCATATCAGGTACTTGTTTCATATTACCCAACATGCCTAACATTCTGGAAGCAGAATATATGCTGGCAATTACACCAGAAACTGTTGCTACAATAGCCAGTAGAATTGTTAAAATTGAACCCCATTCACCAAACAGCGGTTTTGCTGCTGCTGCTAAAGCATAATCTTTTGCTATTATAATTTCTTCAACACTTAATCCACCAGCAACCGACAATGCTAAAACAACATAGATAATTGTACAAACAGCAATTGAAATAATAATGGAACGCCCCACATTTTTATGTGGATTTTTAATGTCACCACCTTGATTTGTAATCGTAGTAAACCCTTTAAAAGCAAGAATTGACAATGCCAAGGCAGCTACAAATCCAAATCCTTCTGGTAAAGCTTGACTATTAGATGCTACATAATTACCTGTTATGGTTGGCAAACCTGAAATTATTAAACCAGAAATTGCTAACAATGAAATGCCTGCTACTTTAATTATTGCTGTAAAAGTGGCTGTAACTTCAATAATTTTATTACCAGAAATATTTATTATATACGCTACTCCAATAAGAATTACACCTAATATGGATGCATATCCAGAATATTCTGGCGGAAATAAGCGTAAAGTATAAGCACCAAAAGTACCAGCAACTAAACTTTCGGCAACTACCATTGATATGTACATTAATAGAGAGAAAGAACCTGCAGCTGTTCCAGGACCAAATGCTTTTGTTAAAAATTTTGCTACACCACCAGAAGAAGGATATGCGTTTGAAAATTTAACGTAAGAATATGAACTAAAACCAACTACTATTGCACCTGCTATAAATGCAATTGGAAACAAGTCACCTACTAACTCTGCAATTTGACCCATTAGCACAAAAATACCTGCGCCAATCATTACACCTGTACCCAAGGAAACAGAGCCTAATAATGAGAGTTTTTGGTTTGTTTTTTTTAGTATGTTCATTTTATTTATTTTAGTTTTTTTCGCATTGCTTCAGAAATGTTTTCTGCATATACACCATAAGCATCTACCAACAATCCTTTAATTCCATTTTTAGATGAAATAGCGTAAAGAACGCTGTTATCATCAGTACTGCTCATTCCTTCAAAACGATGCATTTCATCTACATCAAAATCTTCTGGATGTAATTTTAATTTTAATGAGTTACATTCTATATGTTTTGGGCACATATTTAGGTTATACGTGTATCCGTTTGCTTGTAAAGTGCTTATTGCTTCAGAAAGAGTGTCGTAGCTTTTCATTATTTTAATTTATTTATAAATGAATTGTCATCACAGGTTTTTTCGAGTTATTTGTGATGTTTTCTGCAATACTTTTAGAGAATATATTAGATAAACCACTTCTATTATGTGTATACATTGCTACTAAATCTACTTCATTATCTTTTTGAAAAGTTTCGATACCTTTTAAAATGGTAGATTCATTATAAACGTGCATTTCATAATTTTCTAATTCTGGAAAGTTTGTTAAAAATTCTCTTATTGGCACTATACCATTTTTAATATTATTAAAATCTTTATTTGTATTGATATTTAATAAGTGAATTTTTGAATTACATTTCTCGGCTATTTTAACAACTTGTTTAAAAGCATTAGACATATCTTCCTTAAAATCAGAAACAAAAACAATGTTTTTAAAAGGAAATAGTGTAGCCTCTTCTTTAACAACTAAAATTGGGACGTGGATATCTCTAATAATTTTTTGAGTATTGCTCCCAAAAAATTGTTTTGAGAAATCTTCTTGTGTGCCTTTACTACCTGTTATTATGAAGTCGTGATGAAAATTGTGAGAATGTGCAGAAATTGCTTTTACATCTGAAATATATTCCAAGAAAGTCCTGGATTTTAAACCACTGTTTTCTGCATCTTTATCAAGACTTCTTAACTTGCTTTTGGCAATGCCAATCGCTTTTTGAGTGTCAGGATATTTATGTTCGTCTGTTTTGCTTAATTTTACCCAATCTACTGGTGTATGTATTTGATGTAAAAAATGAATTTCAGCATCAAAAAGTGTGGCAATTTCAATTGCTAAATGTGCTGCTTTATCACAAGTTTTTGAAAAATCTGTTGGAACTAAAATATTCTTCATAATCAATTAGATTTTTAGTTTTTTAAAAGAGGTATGAGAATGAATTATCTTCCATTTTCCATCAATTTTTTGCAATATTGATGTAGCCACTCCTTTACTTTTAATAGTTCGTTCTTCTGTGCCTTTGGCTTTATTAGCTTTTAAAATTATTGTGTATATATAATTTTCAGTTGTATAAGCATAGGGCGAATTTACAGTTGTCTGAATCTCGTAATCAGAAAAAGTAAAACTTTTAAAATGTCCTAATTCTGGCCCCAAATGATGAGATATGTATTCTTTGTAAGTACCTTCTAATTTTCCTTGCTCAAATATAATAGCATCTGGTGTAAAGAGTTCAAAAGTGCCTTCGGTTGTTAAATTTTGTATTGCATCTTTATAAGCTTTCATGACAGCTTTTACTTCTTTTTTGTCTTTAGTGTAAGAGGTGTCCTGTGCATTTGTAAGATTAACTGTTAAAAGGAAAACAGTTAATAGAGTAATAAATTTAAGTACTTTCATAATTTAAGTTTTAAAAAGGATTATTTGTTTACATGGATTCTATTGATGTTTGCAATACCAAAAACTAAAACGAAAAAGCTTAAAACAACTTCTAAAATAACAATTAGTTTTCCTGATATAGAAATGGGTACAATATCTCCATAACCAACAGAAGAAAAGGTTATAAAACTGAAATACAAAAACTCGAAAAATTGTAAGAAAAACGAGTTATTGGGAATCGTTTCGAATTTAAAATTTGCTGAATTTAAAATATATAACGCCTGGTAATCTGCTGAAAATGATAGCACAATTAAAATAATTAAGATTCCAAATAAAGTAAGAATGTGTGTCAGTTGATGACTTTCTCCTATTATTTTACTTAACTGTGTAAAAGTTAACCTTACAATAAAAATGGTTTTAAAAAATGCCAAACTAACAATTAAAAAAGGTAGAAAAATACTGTCAGAATCTACAACAATCCATAAGGTATAACTTAAAGATGAAGCAATAACTATGCTGGTAGTAAGTATCACTTTTTTAAATAGTTGTTTATAAAAGTCTGTACTTTTAGATTTTTCTACAGTGTTTTCTTTAGGCATTTTAACTTATTTATTAACTAAATAATTGAAGTACAAATGCACCACCAACTATTAAAAATAATATTATATATACTATATAATTGAACCATTTTTTTATATTAGACTTATTTTCTGTGGCTTGAGAATCGCTTTTACAACATTCTTTCATTTTAATCTCTTATTAAAATAATACTCAAAAATGAGAGTTAGACTGTATCCAATCAACCAAAAAAAATAAGTCTTTCTCTCAATTTCAAGTATCTTTTACTAATATTTTATTTTTATAAACTATCTTTTAATTGAGTGATAAAATTGATTATTTCATTCGTTTCTTCGTTTGAAAACTTTGCATCTTTATGAATTAACGTGTAAGAATCTAAAGGCATCTCTTTGCTTTCTATTTGTTTTATAATTGAACGAAGTTTACTTGCTTTTCTTCTGCTTGACAACGAACCCCATTCACTAAAATTCAATTCTGCTTTTCCGTTTTTAACATGTTCTTCTAAAAACCAAGCAACTGGTTGTATTTTATTATACCAAGGGTATTTAGTGTTGTTACTATGGCAATCATAACAAGATACTTGCAACTTATTTTTTATATTATTTGGCACATTATTTACCAACATAAAATCGGTTACTGGTACAATATCAGTTTGGTTACGTTCTGTGGGAATAAATTGTATTCCCACAAAAGCGACCAATAAAATCAACAATATGATTTTAACAGTTTTCATTTAGTTAATTTCTCTTTGTACTTTTCCGCACTTCAGCATTTTACTACCATAATAAGGGTTACGTACTTCTTTATTCATACTTAACCAAGCACTTCCTTTTTCATACATTGGGCAATATTGCTCATATAATTTATTAGAAGCACCTGTTATAGCAACCATATCTATAATGTCTTTACTTAAAACTTTAAAGTGCTCTCTTTGATGTGCTATTGGGCTTTTGGATATATGCTCTGCGTGTTCTTTGGCATCAACAATAATATCTTTTAATTCTAATTTTTGAGCATCCGTATATTTAGAAACATCAAGACTGTTTAAACTTTTTTCTAATGAAGCACCCAATTCTTTTGCTTTTGATTCATCATCTGCTACTAAAGCATCTTTTAAATTGAAATAAGCGGTTAAAATTGCTTCAGCTTTTGCGTCTTGCATTTTCATTTTACTGTGATCCATTTTCATATCTCCGTGGTTCATTTTTTCTTTTTTCTGTGCATTGGTAAAAGAAACCGTTAACAATAATATTACTACTACACTAATTTTTAAATCTTTCATTTTATTTGTTTTTAAATTTATATTTGATTTACTACTATTCATTCTTAAAATCTTACTGATAATCCACCACCACCGCCAAAACGATTGTCGTAACTCGCCATTAAAGAGAAATTTCTTGATAGCATATATTCTGCTCCTGCGCTCCAAACTGTTTCTGAAGTGAAATCTTTATTTGTTGGTAAAGTATTTACAAAACCTAAATCTATTTGATATTCATAATAACCGAAAACAGACAGTTTAGGAAAAATCATTATACTGCGTCCTAATCCAATTCTTGGTCTTAATTTATTATCTACTCGAACATCTAAATTGAATAAGTAAGGTGTTAAATAGCGAAGACCGACAACTGCTGTAGTGTTTAATTTGTCTAAACTACCACGTGTTTCATTTTCTATATTTACCCCACCAAATACTCTTAAATAATCGTGTAGATAGCGTTCATAAGTAAATTCTCCTTCCAAATTTTTGTTCCATCCGTATTCGAAAGATGCATTAAATTGATTTCTTAAATTAGAAGTTGTTAAATTAATTGCTGTGTTATTTGAAGCAATATCTGCCAATCCCCAAGAATACCATTTATCTGTTTCTGCGATAATTTTTGAAGCTGGAAATTCATCCATTCTTGGATCTCTTGGGGTGTCATAAGACATTACTCTTGCCATACCACCCATCATATGGTAAAGAATATGGCAATGGAAAAACCAGTCGCCAGCTTCATCACCATTATTTCCATAAAACTCTAAAGTTACTTTTTGCATTGGTGGCACATTTACTGTATGCTTTAATGGTGAATAATCACCATTTATATTAATTACTCTAAAAAAGTGACCGTGTAAATGCATTGGGTGGTGCATCATCGTCAAGTTATTGAACGTAATTCTTGTTACCTCTTTATTATTTATTTTGATATTATCAGCTTCAGATAATGGCACACCATTCATACTCCAGATATAACGATTCATATTTCCTGTAAGGTTTAATAATATTTCTTTTACAGGAACATTTTTATCGTAGTTGGTTTTCTCTGGCGACTTCAAATAATCGTAGTTATATTCAGCAAATAGATCCATTCCTTCCATTTTCATTGCTGGCATTGTTTTGTCTTTCTTCATATCCATTCCAGACATTTTTGAATGATCCATCTTCATACCCTCCATTTTAGAATTATCCATTGGCATAGAATCTTTAGGCTTCTCCATATTCATTCCAGACATTGTTTTGTCTTTCTTCATATCCATTCCTGCCATTTTAGAATGGTCCATTTTCATACCTTTCATTTTAGAGTGATCCATTGGCATAGAATCTTTAGGCTTCTCCATTTTAGAATGATCCATTTTCATATCTTCCATTTTGCCCATCTGCATCCCGTATTCATCCTTCATCTCAAAACGTTCATCTTTTTTTGGGCGATACTTTAAGGCGTGCGCTCCCATTTTCATATCCATTTTAGCCATTTTCATCATCATTTCAATTTTGTCTGGCTTCGGAATTTCTTGTGCTTTTAAAACGTTACCAGTACCCAAAAATGCTGATGCTGTACCAGAACCATCTTGTGCTGTGATTCTGAATTCAATTTTTCCTTCTTCCGGAATAGTTACAATAAAATCGTAGGCTTCTGCAATGGCTATAAAGGTTTTGTTCTTTTTAACGGGCACTACATCAAGGCCATCTGCCGAAACTAATAGTGGATCCACACCTCCAAAAGTCATCCAAAAAGAAGTAGAGGCACCACCATCTATGATGCGTAATCGTACTTTTTCGCCAGGTTTAAAATCTGCATACTCAATGTTTTCTTCCCCATTAATTAAAAACGCTGGATAATATACATCTGCAATATCTGCTCCTTCCATACGTTGTCTCCAGAAATTAAGTTGTGCACCAAATGCTCCACGAGCAATCACTTTATTTAATGGTGTAGCTGTTCCTTTTTTGATACCATACCATTCGTTACCTCTTTTCAAATTTTTAAGAACATTCATTGGTTTTTCGTTGGTCCAATCTGATAACATCAATACCAATTCTTTATCATATTCTAACGATTTTTCTTTAGGTTGAATAACAATGGAGCCATAAACACCACTTTGTTCTTGCAACATCGTGTGAGAATGGTACCAATAAGTACCAGATTGTTTTATTGGGAATTCGTATTTCTGTATATGACCAGGTTCTATTGGTGGTGTATTTAAGTAAGGAACGCCATCATAAAAATTTGGTAACAATAAACCATGCCAGTGCACAGAGGTTTCTACACTCATTTCATTTTTTACATAAATAACTGCATATTCACCTTCTGTAAATTCTAAAGTTGGTCCAGGAATTGTGCCGTTAACAGTCATTCCCATAACGTCTTTACCTGCTTTATTTACAGTTGATTCACGTAAAGTTATGGTGTGTTCTCTTACTGGAAGGTTGTTTATATTTCCTTCTGTTACTTGTTTCTCTTGTGCAAAAACTATGGTAGTTAAAGCAATAAGAAAAATTGAAATTATTTTAGTTTTCATTTTATTATTCATTTTATAAGTAATCAAAGTTACTACAGAACAAAAAGGTATTGTATTATAATTATGGTTCATATCTACACAATTTGGTCTAAAGGATTCCTGAAATTTCTCTGCTCATTTTTGTAAGATGATAAGCTCATACCAGTTTCATTTTTAAATTGACTACTAAAATGGTTTACATTGCTATAATCTAATTGCTGACTTATCTCTGTAAAATTATTTTCTTGCAATTGAATCAACTCTTTTGCCTTTTCTATTTTTAACTTTATAAAATACTTTTCTATGGTAATATGCTCCTTTAAAGAAAAAATTTTACTGATTTTTGAGTATTCTAAATTTAATTTTGATTCTAAATATTTAGAAAGTGTTTTATCTAATTGTAATGGTAATTTCTGCAATAATTTAATAATTGTTATTTTAGTTTGTTCTACTAATTTTTCTTCCTGTCCTAATAAAATTTCAAAACCATTTTCTTCTAAAGCAGTTTTAATTTTTTCGAAATCATTTTCTGACTCTTCCTCGAAAATTATAGCACCAAGCTCAATATGTTTTAGTTCAATATCTAACTTTTCAAATTTTGTTTTAATGAACATTATACAGCGATTACACACCATGTTTTTTATAAAAATTTTTCTTTCCATAATTTAATTGGTTAGATAATTAATAATTGTGGTTTGTACAAAGTAAGATTTTATAGACTCTATTTGATTCATTTCAAACTTCAATTGTAACTCTTGAATATCTAATACATCATTAAAATCGATAGTACCAGTTTCGTAGTTTTTAATTAGAATTTCTTCTGCATTTTTAGCTTGTTTCAGATTTTTAGTTTGTGTTTTATAACTAATTCTTGCAGAAATGCGTTCGTTTTTTGCTTTATCTAAAAACGTTTCTAATTTATTTTTTCGTTCTTGCTTCTGTGCTAAAACTTCTTCTTGTTGTAAGCTGTTTTGTTTGGTTTTTGATTTATAACTATTATTAAATATAGGAATAGAAAGGGTTACCATTGGCATCAAAATATCTTTACCATTATCACTAAAACTAATATTTGGACGTTCTGTAACATTTATATAATCTAAACCAAAACCAATCATTGGAGCGCTTTCTTTCTGATTTAATAATTCTGATTTTTCTATAGATTGATACAATCTATCGTACTTTAATAATTCTGGATGAACTGATAAATTATTAGCTTTGGTATCAAAATTTTCTGCAGGAAAATTCAAATCACCCACAACATTTATAAAAATTGATTTATCACGATTCAATAACTTATTGAAAGTAGTTTGTTCTGCTAAATACTGTTGATTTAAAATTGCCAATAATTGCTCCATTTCATTTTGGCGCATTTGCAAACGCAATACATCTACCATAGATGCCTTATTAACTTCAACAGATGTTAATGCTAATGTTTCATAAGTTTGAAGTAGTTTTATATTTTCTTTTAAAACATTTTGCTTTGCTTTATTTTCATACAAATTATAATATGATTGGGAAACTGAAGTAATTAATTTTCGTTTGGCAATAACAATATCTTCATATTTAACCACTGCCATAGAAGAAACATAGTTTTCTCTGGAAGTAATTGTACCAAACCAAGGCAACATTTGTTTCACAGAAATTCTAAAACGTTGTGCACCAGTTCTGGTTTCTGGTTCGCTTACAAAATACCCAACACCAAATTCAGTATTTGGCAATGTATTTACTTCATTCACTTTTTCTGAAGCAATATTATATTGCAATTCAAATTTTTGAATTGCTGGGTTATTTTTTAGAGCTTGCTCAATAAGTACATTTAATTCTTGTGCATTTGAAAAACCAAAAGCTAAAAAACTTATGAGTGTAAAAATTAAATTTTTCATTTGTTTGCTTTTTTTAATTTGAATTCTTCTCTCCAACTATATAAAACAGGTAAAAGAAAATAAGATGTGATATCTATGACCATTCCTCCAAAAATTGGAATCGCCATTGGAATCATAATATCGCTTCCTTTTCCTGTAGAGGTTAAAACTGGTAATAATGCTAAAATTGTTGTAACAGTAGTCATTAAACAAGGACGAATTCTTTTTTCTGCAGCTTCCAAAGCTGAAGCTCGTATGCTCTTTTTATCTGCAGGTTTTTCACGTTTAAAAGTTTGTGTTAAATAGGTTGCCATAACTACACCATCATCTGTAGCAATACCAAACAATGCAATAAAGCCAACCCAAACTGCTACACTTAAATTGATGGTTTTCATATTAAATAAGTCTCGCATATTTTCACCAAAAAAGCTAAAATTGAAAAACCAATCTTGCCCATATAACCAAATCATAATAAAACCACCTGCAAAAGCAATGGTTATGGCTGTAAAAACCATAAATGATGTAGCAACCGATTTAAACTGAAAATATAAAATCAAGAAAATAATTGCTAATGCTAATGGAACTATAACAGACAGTGTTTTTTCTGCACGTAATTGGTTTTCATAAGTTCCCGTAAATTTATAACTGATGCCTTTTGGAACCGTTAATTCACCAGAATCTATTTTTTTTTGAAACAATTTTTGTGCATTTTCTACTACATCAACTTCTGCAAAACCATCTAATTTATCAAACAGTACATAACCAATTAAAAAAGTATCTTCACTTTTTATAACTTGTGGACCTTGCTCATATCTAATCGTTGCTAACTCACTTAAAGGAACAGGATTCCCTTTTTCAATAGGAATATAAATGTCTTTTATCGATTCAGGATTATTACGCAATTCTCTTGGATAACGTACTCGAATACCATAACGTTCTCTTCCTTCCACAGTTTGAGTTAATTGCATACCACCAACTGCAACTTTTAAAACATTCTGAACATCTTCAATAGAAATTCCATAACGTGCTATTTTTTCTCTATCAATATCAATCAGTAAATATGGCTTACCAACAATTCTATCTGCAAAAACAGCTTCTACTTTAACACCTTCTGCTTGTTTTAAAAGGCTCTCTAATTGCAAACCAAAAGCTTCAATTTGTTTTAAATCTTGCCCTTTTACTTTTATTCCCATTGGTGCACGCATACCTGTTTGAAGCATTACCAATCTTGTTTCTATGGGTTGTAATTTTGGAGCAGAAGTAACGCCTGGTAATTTGGTGACTTTGACAATTTCATTCCAAATATCATCTGGAGAACTAATTTCTGGTCGCCAATTTCTGTAGTATTCTCCATCTTCATCTTCGATAAGTTGAGACCTTTCGACTGCGCTCAAGGAGACATTTTCAGTATTATTTGGATTTGTTACAAAACCACCATTTTTCAATTCAAAAGCACCATCTTCATTTACTTTATAACGTTGTCTTTTTCCCTCTGAATTTCTCATATATTCAGTTTTATACTGAATCATATTTTCATACATTGACAAAGGTGCAGGATCTAAAGCAGATTCTGTTCTACCAGCTTTACCAACCACAGTTTCAATTTCTGGAATGGTTGCTACTGCCATATCCAATTGTTGTAAAACGCGTTTATTTTCTTCGACACCAGAATGTGGCATTGAGGTTGGCATCAGTAAAAAAGAACCTTCATTTAAAGAGGGCATAAATTCTTTACCTGTGTTATAAAATATCCAAAATCCAAATATAAGAACTGATGTTGGTATCATTAAAAACAACACTTTATTTGCTAATGCCCATTGTAGAATTTGACTATAATATTTTCTAAAAACTGAAAATATTCCTAAAATACCAAAGCAAATAATGGCTACAAAAATTAAGTTGATAAAGATACTTCTGTCAAAACCTAGTGGTCGCCAATATTCTGCAAGTAAGAATATAATAGCAGTACAAGAAATAATGATATTTATAAGGTTGTTATTTTTCTTGTTTAGTTTTCCTATAACAACTAATAAACCATTAACTCCAAAAGCAATTAGAATTACACCCAACCAATAACCACTAATTGTAATTACAATACCAGCCACTATTAAAGCGATATTTATAATATGATTAAAAGATTTTTTTAGTGTTGTTTTTCTGAATAAATAAGCTGCAAAAGGGGGAATTAAAAACAAAGCAATAACCAAAGAAGCTGATAGTGCCATTGTTTTTGTAAACGCCAAAGGTCTAAATAATTTTCCTTCTGCACCAATCATTGTAAAAACAGGTACAAAACTTATAATTGTTGTTAAAACTGCTGTTAAAATGGCACCAGAAACTTCTGCAGTTGCATTATAAATTACTTCGTCTGTAGTATATTTTGTTCCATCTTCACGAGTTTGTAACTTTTTATCATCTAAATGACGAATCATATTTTCGGCGAGAATTACGCCAACATCAACCATAGTTCCTATCGCAATTGCAATACCTGAAAGTGCTACAATATTTGCATCCACATTAAATAGTTTCATCGTTACAAAAACCATTAAAACTGCAACAGGTAATAAACCAGATATTAAAATAGAAGCTCGAAGATTGAAAACCATTACAATAATTACCAAAATGGTAATCAAAATTTCTAATGTTAACGCTTCATTTAGTGTGTCTAAAGTTTCTTCAATTAATTCTGTCCTATCGTAAAAAGGAACAATAGTTACTTGTGATGTTCTACCATCAGCTAAAACTTTTGTTGGTAAACCTCCTTTTAATTCTTCAATTTGAGCTTTTACATTCGTAATTACTTCCATAGGATTTGCTCCATATCTTGCAACTACGACACCTCCAACAACTTCTGCACCTTCTTTATCTAACAAACCTCTTCTTGTTGCAGGACCTAAAGAAACTTTACCAATATCTTTTATTTTGATTGCTGTAAAATCTTCGGATGTAACTACTGCGTTTTCAATATCTTCAATAGATTTAATATACCCCAAACCACGAACTAAATATTCAGCTTGATTGATTTCTAAAGTTTGTGCTCCAATATCTTGATTGCTACTTTTAACGGCTTTTACAACTTGATTTAAACCAATATTGTATTGACGCATTAATTCTGGATTCACGTCCACTTGATATTCTTGAACATAACCACCTATAGATGCTACTTCTGAAACACCACTTGCAGAGGACAATGCATACTTTACATAGTAATCTTGAATACTTCTAAGTTCGTGTAAATCCCAACCACCAGTAACGTTTCCTTTTTCATCACGACCTTCTAAAGTGTACCAAAATATTTGTCCTAATCCTGTTGCATCTGGACCTAATGCAGGATTAACACCTTCAGGTAATAAACCACTTGGTAAGGAATTTAATTTTTCGAGAATTCTACTTCTACTCCAATAAAACTCAACATCTTCTTCAAAAATGATATAGATACTCGAAAAGCCGAACATAGAGGAACTACGAATGGTTTTTACACCTGGAATACCGAGTAAAGATGTTGTGAGTGGATAGGTAATTTGGTCTTCAATATCTTGTGGTGAACGACCATCCCACTTTGTAAATACAATTTGTTGATTTTCACCAATATCTGGTATGGCATCAACAGCAACAGGATTACTTGGTAAAAACCCTGTGTCCCAATTAAAAGGGGCATTAACAGTTCCCCAGCCAATAAAAAGGACTAATAAAAGAATTGCTACAAGTTTATTTTCTATTAAAAATTTGATACTATTATTTATCATTTATCTTGATAATTAAACAATTAGACAAAGGCATTAAAAAAAACACCGAATACAACAAATTATCCTTATGACATAATAAAGTCATAGGATAACACAGTCTATTGTTTAAAAATCAAATTAAATAAGTCTCGTCAATCTTGAAGATTTGCCTTATGACGAGTGGCGGTTTATATTCTTCGTAAGTAGAAACGTTATTTTCTAAACCTTCAAAAAGGTTACTATAAGTGTAAACAAATGAAGCTATAAATACTTGTTGTTCAAATGTGATTTTGTCAACTTGCAATTGTAATTCGTCTTGACCTTCAATTGCTAATTGTTCATCATCACAACAATTTTTCTTGGTAATATAACATCCTTCGGTTGAAGGCTTTTCCATTTCCATTCCGCAACCTTTGGCCTTATGAAAAATAGCAGTTTCTACTAACGTATCTCCGCAATAATGCATATTCACAGTAAATGACATTGTAGAGCATAACACTACAAAAGCCATTGCTAAAGACATTATTTTATGGGATACTTGTTTCATTCTAAAAGCAAAGTTACAAAATTTTAACATTCAAAAGTTTATTTAACAGAAGTTTAATTGACTAATCTGCTAAATCCCAACTCATACGTTGTAATCTAACTGCATTCAAAATTGCTAATAATGCTACTCCTACATCTGCAAAAACTGCTTCCCACATTGAGGCTAAACCACCTGCTCCTAAAATCAAGACAATGACTTTAACACCAAACGCTAAAATGATATTCTGCCAAACAATTTTACGTGTGGAACGACTAATCTTAATAGCTCTCACTACTTTTGATGGTTGGTCTGTTTGAATGATAACGTCTGCGGTTTCTATTGCGACATCACTACCTAAACCACCCATTGCAATACCAACGTTACTTACTGCTAAAACTGGTGCATCGTTAATACCATCACCTATAAAAGCTACTTTATTTTCAGGATTCGACTTTAAAATTTCAACTTCGTTTAATTTATCTTCTGGTAGTAAACCACCTTTAGCATTTGCAATATTTAATTCTTTAGCGACTTGTTGCGTTATAGAATCTTTATCACCAGAAAGCATTATAATATTTTTGATACCTACTTTGTGCAATTCTGTAATAGTTTCTTTTGCATCCTCTTTTAATTCATCTGCTATTACTACGTAACCTACAAATTGATTATCGATTGCAACTAATACTATCGATTCTACAATAGATTCCGTTTCGGTTGGAACATCAATATTATTGGCAATCAATAAGGCTTTGTTACCTACTAAAACAGTTTTATCGTTTACCATACCTTTTAATCCTTTACCAGCAATTTCAGAAACTTCTTTTGCTTCAAAATCCTCTCCTTCTGCTTTGTATTCTAAAATGGCTTTAGCAATTGGATGCGTGGATTGTTCTTCCATTGCCATTAGGTATTGCATAAATTCGGTTTCATTCCAACCAATAGTTTTTATTTCTTTGATTTTAAATACACCTTTGGTAACTGTCCCTGTTTTATCCATTACCAATGTATTTATCTTGGTCATAGTGTCTAAAAATGAAGCACCTTTAAATAAAATACCATTCTTTGAAGCTGCACCTAAACCACCAAAATATCCTAATGGAATTGAAATCACTAACGCGCAAGGACAAGAAATTACCAAGAATATTAAAGCTCTGTATAACCAATCTCTAAAGACGTAATCATCTACAAAAAAGTAAGGTAAAAAAGTAACACCAATAGCTAAAAACACTACAATTGGTGTATATATGCGAGCGAACTGTCTGATAAACAATTCTGTTTTAGATTTACGTGCTGTTGCATTTTGAACCAAGTCTAATATTCTGGCAATAGAACTATCTTCAAACTTATTAGTTACCTCAACTTCAATAACGCTTTCTAAATTAATACTACCTGCATATACTTTTTCATTACTAACGATTGTATCTGGTTTACTTTCACCTGTTAAAGCTGCCGTATTTAATGATGCTTTTGAGGATAACAACTTACCATCTAATGGGATTTTTTCACCTACTCTAATTTGAATTTTTTCACCAATATTTACATTTTCTGGCGACACACTATTATAATCACCATTACGAAAAACACTAGCTTCTTTAGGTCTAACATCTAATAATGCTTTTATATTTCCTTTTGCACGATTTACAGCAGCACTTTGAAATAATTCGCCTACTGCATAGAACAACATAACAGCAACACCCTCTGGATATTCTCCAATTATAAATGCCCCAATTGTAGCAATTGACATTAAAAAGAACTCTGTAAAAACATCACCTTTTTTAATACTATACCAACCCTCTTTTACGACTGGAAATCCTACAGGTAGATATGCAATACCATACCAAGCAATACGAATCCAATCCTTAAAGAATGAAACATCAAAATAATCTAAACCTATACCAATGATAAGCATTGTAAAACTTATGATTGCAGGTACGTAGGTTTTGAATGCACTTCCATTACCGTGATTATGACCATCATTATGCGTGTGTTGTGCTTCTGCATCTGGTTTTAAATCTCTTAAGTTAACTTTCTTTTTTTTCATTTAGTTTTGTTTTAGCAACAACTTTTGTTTTGTTGAATTGGTGGACAAGGAACTGTACCATAAGAGCAATACACACAACAATCTCCTTTTTTTGGCTTCAAAACCGTTTTACAATTCTCACATTTGTAGAAGAATTGGCAAGCATTTGTTGGCATATCTTCTTCTTTTTTATGTCCGCAGTTTGGACAGGTAATTTCTGATTTTAATATTATTTTCATTAGTTTTATTTTTTATCAGTTATTTTATAACCTGTAGTTTTAATTGCTTTCTCAATTTCTAATTCATTAGTTTTAGTTTCGTCAAATTCAATGATTGCGTTACCATTTTCGTAAGATGTTTTTGAGTTTACAATTCCGTTAAGTTTATTTACTTCGTGGTTTACGTGAGTTTCACAACTGGCACAGGTCATTCCGCTTATTTTATACTCTATTGTTTTTATATTTGTTTTATCAACTACGATGATTTGTTTTTCGCTGTTTGGATAAAATATACTTGAGTAGTATGGAAATGCCAACATCACTATTGCGAATATGGTTACAATACCTAAAAAGGTTTTTGACTGTATAAATTTTGGTTTTTCATCTGTTTCACATTCACAGTCGATTTCTTTTTCTGGTTTTAATTTTTGATACCAAGCAAACAGAAGAACTACTATTGTTAGTCCAATTAAGTAAGGTCTAAATGGTTCTATCCAAGAAAAAGTTGAAGCTACACCGCTTGTTCCTGCTATTAAAGCCAAAACAGGTGTTATACAACATAATGAAGCTGTAATTGCTGTAAGCAAACTTGTTATCGCTAATTTACTTTTCATAATTACTTAATTCTTTGATTACAAAAATGCAATTAAAAAGCGTGCAATGGAAGTGCATTTATTATCCACTACACTTATCACATATTCCTTTTATAACCAAGTTAACATTTTCTGAAACAAAGCCATCAGGCACTTTAATCTGTGGTATTTTATGATCGGTTAAACAAGTTGTTTCATTACAATTATTACAATGAAAATGTAAGTGCAAATCGTTTTTTATATCACAATTGCAACCTTGTTCACATAATGCATATTTGGTAATTCCTGTTCCATCGTCTATTTGATGTACTATATCTTTTTCTTCAAAAGTTTTAATAGTCCTGTAAAGCGTGGTTCTGTCTGCCTTTTCAAAAGCATTTTCAATATCGCTTAATGTTACTGCTACTTCTTTTTCAGCAAGAAACTTATAAATTAATAAACGCATTGCTGTAACACGTATTTGTTTTGACTCTAATACTTGTTCTATTGTTTCCATAATTAATCGTCATCTTCCGCTTCTCCTTTTTTCATTTCTGCCATAAGATAATAAGCATTGTTATAAGCGAATTTTGTGTTTTCTTCTATTTCTTCAGTAAATTTAATTGCTACCCATTTGCCATCTTTTTCTCCAACAATCACTTCAACAGGTTTAAAGCTCCAATCACCATTTTCTTTTTCTCCTGAAAATATATAATGTTTATCTCCTTCTTTAAAAATGGCACTTTCTGGTAATGCTTTAGTTTGGGTATTATTTACTTGAATTTTACCTTGAATATACATCCCAGGAATTAAATTACCTTTTTTGTTTTCTATTTCTGCGTGAACGTGAACTGCTTTCGGGTTGTCTTCAAACGTTTTACTCACGGAATAGATTTCTGCGGTAAGTTCTGTATCTGGTATAGATTGTACCGTAAAGTTTACTCTTTGACCCTTCTGTACTTTATGGACATCTTTTTCAAAGACCATAAAATCTGCATGAACGTGATGCGTGTTTACAATTTCGAAAAGTTCGGTTTGTGGTTCTACATATTGTCCTGTTTTCACTTCAACTTTTTGTACAAAACCCTCTATTGGACTTCGCAATGCTATGCGATGTGCAATTGTGCCATTGCGAACTGATGTGGTGTTAACGTTAAGTATTCTTAATTGTGCTTGCAAACCATTTACCATTGCTTTAGATGCCTCATACTCTGCTTCTGCCTTTTGAAAATTAGCACCAGAACCAACGCCTGCCTCATATAATTTTTGTTGGCGTTCATAATTCTTTTTCAAAAAAATACTATTGCTGACTGAGTTTAAATAATCCGTTTGTAATTTTATAATATTTGGGTGTGATAGATAAGCCACTACTTGACCTTTATTAACCTTATCACCTTCAATCACTTCAATTGAAACGACATTTGCACCAACAACAGTAGTAATTGCTGCTTCGTTTTGTGGTGGTACTTCTAATGTTCCGTTTGCTTCTACATAACCGCTCATATTACGTAATGCCAACGTATCTATTTTCATTTTTAAAGCATCGAATTGCTGTTGTGAAAGCATTACTTCTTCGCTTTCATTATGTTCTTTGTTAACTTCTGTTTTCTGTTCTGCACTTATAGAATGATTATCATTTTCTTTATTTCCGCAAGCTGAAACAAATATGGCTAACACCATTACCGTAAGGATTTTATATATTTTGTTTTTCATTGTCTTATTGATTAAAATATTGTAATTGAAATGTGCTTTCTAAATAGTTTACTAATGCAGTCTGTGCTTCCAGTTCCGATTGAATAGCTTCTTTAATTAACTGTGTAAATGCAGTATAATCTATTTCGCCTTCTCTGTATGCCAGTAATGCACCTGTTTTTTGCTCTTTTGTTAATGGTAAGACTTGGTCTTTGTAAAACTCCCAAGACGTTTTCCATTTGATATAATTTTCTTTAGCCTGAACAAACCTTGATTGTACTTCCTGTTTTTTGAACGCTACATTGGTTTCTGCTATTTCTTTATCAATTCTGGCACTTCTAACCTGTGCTTTGTTAGTACCTGATAAAAATGGAATTGAAATTCCTGCTTGATAGGTGTAAAATCCTGAATTGCCATTGACACGCTGTAAGCCACCTTGAAGATTGAACTTCGGTAAATTATCTGCCTTTGCAGCTTTATATTTGGCTTCTGCTTCATCTACAATGTTCTGCGACATACTGTACAATGGATGACTTTCAATACTGTACGTTTCCATATCACTATCTATCGCTACCTCGAATTCATCTGAAACTGTATAAATATCATCTGAAACTAACCACAAATTGAATTGCTGTAAGGCAATCAAATAATCGCTATAGGCTTGTACTTTTTTATTTTGAATCTGAAACGCTTGATTTTTTGCTGCCGAATATTCTAATTTAGAAATAGCTTCTACTTCATAATTTAAAGCTACTGCTTGTTCAAATTTGGAATATATGGAATCCAGTTCTTTATACAAATCATAGTTTCGTTTCATTTGATAGCAATTAGACCACGCTTTTTTAACTTCCAATTCTAATTCCAATTCGGAAAGTTGAAAGGCTTTTTGTGCCAATTTAATACGTTGTTCTTGCAACTTCTTTTTAGAACCAATACCAAAAACATCAATATTAGATTGACCAATACCTATGGTTGTATAAATACCATTGCCACTATTAACTTCTTCTCCACCTGTAAAAATTTGAGTCGTTCCGAAATCATAGGCAGTCGCTTTTAATTGCTCTTGTTTTGTAATTTCCAACTGCTTTTGTTTTAATAATGGAAAATTACTTTTAGCGAGTTTAACAGCTTCCTGTAATGAAATTTCGGGAATTGTATCATTCAACTCTTGCGCATTACTTTGTGATGAAAAGCCCAATAGTAATAATACAACTGCTGTTGCTGTTACTAACTTTTTATTTGGTTTAAACGTAAATGATTTATTTTCTACCCAATGGTATAAAATAGGTAAGACAAAAAGGGTGAGCAAGGTAGAAGTTAACAGACCACCAATAACCACAGTTGCCAACGGACGCTGTACTTCTGCACCAGCTGATGCTGAAATTGCCATTGGTAGAAAGCCTAAAATATCTGTAAATGCCGTTAACATAATGGGTCTAATTCTTCTTTTTGTACCTTCTACAATCCTATCTTTCAGGTTGGTTACACCTTCATCTTTTAATTCATTGAGTCCGCTTATCATTACCAATCCATTAAGAACCGCAACTCCAAACAATACAATAAAACCAACACCTGCCGAAATACTAAATGGCATATCACGTAACCATAAGGCTACAACACCACCAATGGTTGCCATTGGGATTGCTATGTAAATCATTAAAGTTTGTGGTAGTGATTTTAATGCAAAGTATATCAATATAAATATGAGTAACAATGCAATAGGCACAACGGTTTGTAATCGGTTGCTGGCACGTTCCAGATTTTCAAATGCACCACCATAGCGGATGAAATAACCTGATGGTAATTGAAGTTCAGCATCTAATTTTGATTTTATTTCAGTTACTAATGATTTTACATCACGACCTCTTACATTAATACCAACATAGGTTCTTCTGTTAGTATTATCTCTACTGATTTGCATTGGTCCTGCTTTGTAGCTTACATCTGCAATTTCGCGCAAAGGAATTTGAGCACCTGAAGGCAAGTTTATGTACAGATTTTGAACATCTGTAATATCCTTTCGGTTTTGAGCACTTAAACGCACCACCAAATCGAAGCGTTTTTCACCTTCAAAAATCACACCTGCTGTACCACCTGCAAATGCAGATTGTACGGTTTGATTGAGCGTATTTATTTGAAGCCCATACTGTGCCAATTTATTTCTTTTGTAAGTAATGGTCATTTGTGGCAATCCTTTTGTAGCTTCTGCTCGCATATCACCTATACCTTCAGTATCTGCAATAATTTTTGATATTTCTTCGGCTTTTTGAGATAGAATGTCAATGTCTTCTCCATAAAGTTTTATAGCAATATCTTCACGAACACCTTCTAATAACTCGTTAAAACGCATTTCAATCGGCTGTGTAAACTCATAATTAACGCCAGGAATAATTTCGACTGCCTCTTTCATTTCTTCAATGAGTTCATCTTTTGAAGACACTGTTGTCCATTCACTTTTAGGTTTTAGGATTACAAAAATATCCGCAAAATCCATCGGCATTGGGTCTGTAGGCACTTCGGCAACACCAATACGACTAACAATTTTTTCTATTTCTGGAAATTTTGCTTTTACTATTTGCTCTATTTTAGTAGTCGTTTCAATGGTTTCGGTAAGGGAACTTCCTGGTTTTAAAATGGCGTGAAATGCAATATCACCTTCATCGAGTTGTGGGATAAATTCACCACCCATTTTTGAAAACATGAAAACTGTAATTCCGAACAAAACAACTGCAATACCAATTACCCATTTTCCTTTTCGTAATGCTCTAACCAATAAGGGTTGGTATTTGTCTTCAACCCAATGCACAAATCTATCACCATAGGATTTTTTATTATTTTTTGGTGCTCTTAAAACTAAAGCAGACATCATTGGTACATAGGTTAAACAAAGTACCATTGCACCAATCATAGCAAAAATAAAGGTCAATGCCATTGGTTTAAACATCTTGCCTTCAATACCTTGTAAGGCTAAAATGGGTAGAAAAACAATAAGGATAATCAATTGACCGAAGAAGGCAGCATTCATCATCTTTTTTGAAGCATTAGACGCCACTTTATCTCGTTCTTTGGATGTAAGCTGTTTCTTTTTTAGGACTTGTGATGCTATAAGAAAAACAGTGCTTTCAACAATAATTACAGCACCATCTACAATGATTCCGAAATCAATTGCTCCTAAACTCATTAGGTTTACCCAAACATCAAAAACATTCATTAAAATAAAAGCAAATAATAAGGATAATGGAATAGTAGAGGCAACTATTAAACCACCTCGCCAATTACCTAATAAAAAGACCAACACAAAAATGACGATTAATGCACCTTCAATCAGATTAGTTGTTACTGTAGAAGTTGTTTCGCCAATTAATTTACTTCGGTCTAATAATGGTTCAATAATTACGCCTTCTGGTAACGACTTTTCAATTTGAGTCATTCGTTCTTTTACATTGGCAATAACATCATTGGAATTAGCTCCTTTTAGCATCATTACCAATCCACCTACAACTTCGCCTTCACCATCTTGGGTTAATGCACCATAACGTATGGCAGAACCGAATTGCACAGTTGCAATATCATTAATAGTTACAGGAATATTATTAACGGTTTTTACCGTAATTTTTTTAATGTCTTCTAAACTTCGCACCAAGCCTTCACCTCGAATAAAATTGGCTTGATGGTTCTTTTCAATATATGCACCTCCTGTATTTTGATTATTGGCTTCAAGTGCATTAAACACATCAGTAATTGTTAGACCAATAGCATTTAAATCGTTTGGGTCAACCGCGACTTCGTATTGCTTAATTTTTCCACCAATAGCGTTTACTTCAACCACACCTTCTACCATTGCCATTTGTCGCTGTACAATCCAATCTTGTATTGAACGTAAATCTGCAATGGTATATTTGTCTTTGAACTCTGGTGCTACTTTTAAGGTGTATTGATAAATTTCACCCAAACCTGTGGAAATAGGACCCATTGTAGGTTCGCCAAATCCAGCAGGAATTTGCTCTTTGACTTCGTTTAGTTTTTCGGCTACTAATTGGCGAGGTAGATAGGTTCCCATATCATCATCAAATACAATAGTAACCACAGATAAGCCAAAACGAGAAATTGACCTTATTTCCTGAACATCAGGAAGGTTGCTCATTGCCACTTCAATTGGATAAGTAACAATTTGCTCAATATCTTCAGTACCTAAATTGGGGGATTGTGTTATAACCTGTACTTGGTTATTAGTAATGTCTGGAACAGCATCTATTGGTACTTTGGTCATACTCCAAATACCTGTTCCAATTATGGTAAGCGTAAGCAAACCAATAATGAATTTGTTATTGATTGAAAAATCAATGATTTTATTAATCATAGAAAATGTATTAATTCAGTTAAAAAAAATGCAAATGCTTTCCTGAAAGTGAAAACATTAAAAAGGGATATAGCTATCCTTTAAAAACTTAATTAAGCTTTTGGTGGGTGCCAAATATTAGATTGACTATCAAATCTATAATTTGTTTGATATGTAGATATTAATTTTGTAGAAATTTTATTGAAAGTTAATAACTCAAATGTTGCTAAAGGCTCATAAGTTATTGACATACCACAACAATTACAAATACACATACCTGGACAGGTGTCATCACTGTCTTCTTGATGATTGTGGCTCATACTTATTTCATCTTGATGTTGGTCTTCTAAATTTTGACCATCAGAACAAGGCTTTGCCGAAAGCAATAGTATTAATAATGATAATATGAATGTTAAAAATTTCATTGTAGCAAAGATATAAATTAATTATTGCAATGGTTGTGCAAAATGAAACCTATATAATAAATTTACAAATGAAGCTCTTTCTTTTCTTTTACAGTTGTATGGATACTTAATTTACTTTTTAAAATAGCCATATCTTCACTAACTTTTCTATCAATTATTTTAGCATAATGCTGTGTTGTTTTCAAAGATTTATGCCCAAGCATTTTACTAACAGATTCTATTGGAACACCATTAGTTAGTGTTATAGTGGTTGCAAAAGTATGACGTGCTAAATGAAAAGTTAAGTTTTTATTTATTTCGCATATATCAGCAATTTCTTTCAAATATGCATTCATTTTTTGATTACTTAAAATTGGTAATAACTTATTTGAATTTAAAACATCAGAATCCTCTTCATATTTTTTTAAAATTATTTCTGCAGAAGGCAATAATGGAATATTACTTTTGGTTTTAGTCTTTTTTCTTGTTGTTTTTATCCAACGACCACCATCAATACCAATCACGATATTATCTTTATTTAAAGCTTTTACATCTGCATAAGCTAAACCAGTAAAGCAGCTAAACACAAAAATATCTTTCACTAAATTTAAACGATGTATAAAGAATTCTTTTTCAATTAATCTTTGAATTTCTTCTTCATCCAAAAATTCTCTTTCTACTGTCTTTAAAATGCCTTTCCAATTAAAAAACGGGTCTTTAACTATCCAATCATTAGCGTAAGCAATTCTAACAATTTTCTTAAAATTAGTAATGTATTTTATTGTTGTATTGTGTGCACAATTTTTTTCTGTTTTCAGATAGTATTCAAACCCTGTAATAAATTTATTGTCAATCTCGGTTACTGGTATATCTTCAATTTTATATTCGTGATTGATATAATTTTTTAAATGTTTTTTTGCTGTTTTATATCTTTCTGAAGTGCCTAAAGCATAATCTTTACCAACTAACTTTTCCATTTGAATATTATGATTTTCAAAAATTTCTAAAGTCATTTTTCGAACCTCATTTTTACCCTGGTAAATATTTCTAATATTAATAGCAGTAATTAATTTATTTTCTTCTACTAATCTTTGGTGTATTTTATAAATTCGATTAGCAATACTATCAATATATTTATTAAGTTGTTGAGCCTCTCCAGAAGAACCTTTCATTTTGCCAGCAGAGGAACTCCACTTTTGAACATCAACCTTTCTTGAAATACTTAATTCGGCTCTTTTACCATTTACAGTAATCCTTAAATAAATATTTGCTTTTCCATTTTTGTCTGCTTTACTACGTTTGATGTAGAAAATGAATGAGAATAAATGTTGCATAGGTGTCAGTTAACTATTATAGCATAAATATACGAAAATAAAACTAAAAAAACTCATAACTAATTAAATATCAGTATATTTAGTTTAATTCGGTGTCAGTTATAAATTAAAAAAACAGACCCCTAATCAGCATCTTACACAACAATTTTTGATGATTTTGATTGGTATGCATTGAATAGAAAAAACCCTACAAACATAGCGTTTGTAGGGTTTTGACTCTAATTAGTATTCTTTTAGCAGAGAGGAAGGGATTCGAACCCTCGATACAGTTACCCATATACTACCTTTCCAGGGTAGCTCTTTCGACCACTCAGACACCTCTCTATTATTGAAATTGCGATTCAAACTTTCTTTGCCTGAAAACAATTACATTTTTAAAATGAACTATTATTCTAAGTAAAGCTCTATCAAACCATCAGGCGTTTCAACTTCAATGGTTTTGTTTTCTCTATCTACTTTTTTGATAAATTCGTCAACCATAGGAATAAAGATTTCATTTCCTTCTCTATCAATTTCAAAAAGTGGTTGTGCAGCTTTGTCATTAATATGAACAATTGTACCTACTTCTCCAAAATTTGCATCAACAACAGTAAAACCAATTACTTCATGATAATAAAATTTATCACCAGTAAGTTTTGGCAACATTGTAGAAGGCAAGTAAATACCACATTTTAAAATAGATTCAGCTTCTTCTTCAGAGTACACGTCTTCAAACTGAACACGCAACTGATTTCCTTTATGTAACGAACTTTTCTCAATAAAAAAAGGAACCAGGTTACTGCCAAATTCGACGTAAACTGATTCCATTTCTGTGTACAACTCAGGCTCATCAGTATCTAATTTGATAACTACTTCGCCCTTAAAACTATATTTCGTTACGATTTTGCCTAAATAAAAACAATCTTCTTTACGCATTTTCGTATTAATTTAGTTTTTATTCTGATGCTTTTGCTGCTGCTTCATCAATTGTTTCTGGAGCTGCTTCAACTGCTTCTTCTGCAGCTGGTGCTTCTTCTTCTACAACTGGTTTTGCTGCTTCAATTCTTGCTTCGTTTACTGCTTTTTCTGCAGCTAAAGCTTTTGCTTTTGCCTCAGAATCAGCTTTAGACAAACCAGCTTCTTTATCAGCAATTTTAGCAGCTTTTTCTTCTACCCAAGCATTAAATTTCTCATCTGCTTGTTCTTGAGTTAAAGCTCCTTTTCTTACACCACCTACTAAATGATTCTTTAACATTGCACCTTTGTAAGATAAAATGTTTTTTGCAGTATCAGTTGGTTGTGCACCATTTTGTAACCACTTTACAGCTAAATCAACATCTAAGTCAATTACTGCAGGGTTTACATTTGGATTGTAAGTACCAATTTTTTCTAAGTATTTACCATCTCTTTTTGCACGTGCATCAGCAGCAACCACCCAATAAAATGGCTTACCCTTTTTTCCGTGTCTTTGTAATCTAATCTTTACAGACATAATTTATTAATTTTTTAAGGTTCTCGACCTTTGTTATTAAAACTCCTATCAACTCGTGATAAGTGGGCGCAAAAATACAAAACCTTTTTCAAATTAAAACACTAAATATCAATATTATTTTGGGCGTTTTAACGGGCTTTCAATTATATCTTTTTTTTATGAAAACTTAATTTAACAAGTTTGTAACAATCAAAACAATTGAGTGTAAATTAACTTTTATTAGTAAAAAAAGGATGCCATTTCAATCCCTAACGCACTTACTCAGTCTCTAAACAAAATTCTTAAAAAACTATTAAAATTGAAATGAGTTAAAGTTCAACGCTATTGAACTAAGCAAAAACCTATATGTACTGTACATTTGTATTATAGATGTAAAACAATAGGCATCTTAAAAAAAATTATTGAAATTTAAAATGAAACTGACATTATGAAGTACACAGAAAAAATTTCAAACAAATTAAACGAATTATTAGAGAAAAATTACGATGCTGAAAAAGGATATTTAAACTCAGCAGAAAATGTAGATAGCACAAGACTAAAAATTTTCTTTAAAAATAGAGCCTCAGAACGAAGTCAATTCGCAAAAGAATTGAGAACAGAAATCTTATCTTATGGCCAGATCCCAGAAGATGAAGGTTCTTTTCAAGGAACAATGCATAGAAATTGGATGTCATTAAAATCATTATTTAGTGGCAATGATGAAGAAGCAATTCTAGAAGAAGCATTAAGAGGTGAAAAAGCCAGTCTAGACGAATATAAAGAAATTCTAAACTATGAAGACTTTGCACCCTCAACACAGAAAATGTTAGAAATGCAACATCAAAAAATTCAAGCCGCAATTAACTCACTAATGGTGGAAGAAGAATTAGCATAATTAATGAATTAAATTATTTGAATATAATTAATAAAAGTCAATCCTTAATTGGGTTGACTTTTTTGTTTATAATAATAAATAAAGTTTCTTGAATTTATCACTTAGACTTTCTGACTGAAATCAAACAAAGAAGCGAACACCTTGTTGAGAAATGTTATAAAATTTCTCCTATAATCGAAAAGAAAAAACTGTTTGGAAACAAAAAAAATCTATTTGATTGTTGATAAAAGCCAATAACTCTAAGCTATTTTTTAAGAACAAATTTCTACTTTTACAGTTCGCTTACACAATTAAACTCTTCAACATTTACACAGAAATATGTACTTAATTTTCGATACAGAAACAACAGGTTTACCTAAAAGTTGGAACGCTCCAATTACAGATACAGACAACTGGCCAAGATGTGTGCAAATTGCTTGGCAACTGCATGATGGAATGGGAAATGTTTTAGAACACAACGATTTTTTAATTCAACCAGAAGGCTATAATATTCCTTTTGATGCAGAAAGAATTCACGGAATTTCTACAGAATTAGCTGCTCAAGAAGGTATTGATTTAGAGAAAGGATTACATCTTTTCAACGAAGCTTTAGCAAAAACAAAATTTATTGTTGGTCAGAATTTAAATTTTGATCTTAACATTATGGGGTGTGAATTTCATAGATTAGGTATTGAAACTCCTTTGGCTAAACTGCCAATATTAGACACCTGTACAGAAAAAACGGCAACCTTATGTCAAATTCCTGGTGGTAGAGGAGGTAAATTTAAATTACCAACTTTAACTGAATTACACAAACATTTATTTAGTGTAGATTTTAATGAAGCACACAATGCAACAGCAGATGTTGAGGCTACAACGCGTTGTTTTTTAGAATTAATCCGAATTCGTGAGTTTACCAAAGAAGAATTAGATGTTGATGCAGATTATTTTAAAAATTTCTCGGAAGCGAATCCAAAACCAATTCAGTTAATTGGTTTAAAACACATCAATCTAAAAAAGGAAAGTGATAAAATTCGCAAGCGCTTAGACAAATTAAAAGACGATAAAGAAACCATTTCCACTTCTGAAGGTTTGGCTGAACTGAAAGATGTTCAGTTTTCGCATTTACACAATCATACACAGTTTTCGGTGTTGCAATCTACCATGCAAATTGGCAATATTGTAGCAACTGCTGCTGCAGATAATCAGCCAGCTATTGCAATGACAGATACTGCAAACATGATGGCTTCATTTCATTTTGTAAGCGCTATTTTAAATCATAATAAAACTGCAGCAACTCCAATAAAACCTATTGTAGGTTGTGAGTTTAATGTGTGCGAAGATCATAAAAATAAGTCTGTAAAAGATAATGGGTATCAAGTTGTTTTATTAGCGAAAAACAAAAAAGGGTATCATAATTTGGCAAAAATGTCTTCTATCGCTTTTGTGGATGGTTTTTATTATGTACCAAGAATTGATAGAAAAATCATCAAAAAATATAAAGAAGATATTATTGTTTTAACAGGAAATTTATATGGTGAAGTTCCTAGTAAAATTTTAAATCTTGGAGAAAAACAAGCTGAAGAGGCTTTACTTTGGTGGAAAGAAGAATTTAAAGACGATTTTTATATTGAGTTGATGCGTCATAATCAACAAGATGAAAATATTGTAAATGAAACGTTGCTAAAATTCTCAAAAGCGCATGATGTTAAAATTATTGCCACAAACAACACCTTTTATTTAGAGAAGAAAGATGCAAATGCGCACGATATTTTATTGTGTGTAAAAGATGGTGAAAAGCAAGCGACTCCAAAAGGAAAAGGGCGTGGTTACAGATATGGTTTACCAAATGATGAATATTATTTTAAATCTACAGAAGAAATGAAAACGCTTTTTGCAGATTTGCCAGAAGCCATTAGTAATATTCAAGAAATTGTCGATAAAATTGAAATTTTCACCTTAGCAAGAGATGTTTTATTACCAGCTTTTAACATTCCAGAAGAGTTTGTTTCTGAAGAAGATAAAGTTGATGGTGGAAAACGTGGCGAAAATGCGTTCTTAAAACATTTAACTTTTGTTGGTGCCAAAAAAAGGTATGGAGAAATTACGGAATCTATTAAAGAACGATTAGATTTTGAGCTTTCCGTAATTGAAAAAACAGGATATCCTGGATATTTTTTAATTGTTGAAGATTTTATACGAGAAGCCAGAAACATGGATGTTTCTGTGGGTCCTGGACGTGGTTCTGCAGCTGGTTCTGTAGTTGCTTACTGTTTGTGGATTACCAATATAGATCCTATTAAATACGATTTACTTTTTGAGCGTTTCTTAAATCCTGAGCGTGTTTCCATGCCTGATATCGATATCGATTTTGATGATGAAGGTCGTGGACGAGTTATGGATTATGTAATTGACAAATATGGTGCAAATCAAGTTGCCCAAATTATTACGTATGGAACCATGGCTGCAAAATCATCAATTAGAGATACAGCCAGAGTTTTAGATTTACCACTTTTTGAAGCAGATAGAATCGCAAAATTAATTCCTGGCATCAAACTAAAAAATATTTTTGGTGATGATGCAAAAAGTAAAGGGAAAGTTGCTGGTTTACGAGCCGAAGAAAAACAACTTGTAGAGGAATTAAGACACATGTCTTTTGGAAACGATTTGGTTTCTGAAACGATAAATAAAGCGACCATTTTAGAAGGTTCTGTTAGAAATACAGGAATTCATGCTTGTGGTGTAATTATTACGCCAGGAGATATTACAAATTATGTTCCTGTTGCTTTGGCAAAGGATTCTGACATGTATGTAACCCAATTTGACAACTCTGTAGTGGAATCTGCTGGTTTGTTAAAAATGGACTTCTTGGGTTTAAAGACGCTGACATTAATTAAAGACACCGTTAAAATTGTTAAAGCTAAACATAATGTGGATTTAGATCCAGACTCGTTTCCTTTAGATGATGTAGCAACATACGAGCTTTTCCAAAGAGGAGAAACAGTTGGTATTTTTCAGTATGAATCTCCTGGAATGCAAAAGCACATGCGTTCTTTAAAACCAACTGTTTTTGCAGATTTAATTGCTATGAATGCCTTATACAGACCTGGACCCATGGAATATATTCCGAGTTTTATCAACAGAAAACACGGAACAGAAGATATTGAATACGATTTACCAGCCATGGAAGAATATTTGGCTGAAACGTATGGAATTACAGTGTACCAAGAGCAAGTAATGCTACTTTCGCAAAAATTGGCAGATTTTACCAAAGGTGAAGCCGATGTTTTAAGAAAAGCGATGGGTAAAAAGCAAATTGCGGTTTTAGATAAAATGAAACCAAAATTTATTGAACAAGCAGGAAAAAATGGGCATGATGAAGAAAAATTAGAGAAAATTTGGAAAGATTGGGAAGCCTTTGCTAGTTACGCTTTTAATAAATCTCACTCTACGTGTTATGCTTGGATTGCTTATCAAACTGCGTATTTAAAAGCTCATTATCCAGCAGAATATATGGCTTCTGTACTTTCAAATAATATGAATGACATTAAAGCTGTTTCCTTTTTTATGGAGGAATGTAAACGAATGGGATTAGCAGTTTTAGGTCCAGATTTAAATGAATCTTTCTTAAAATTTTCTGTGAATGCAGAAGGTGCTGTACGTTTTGGAATGGCTGCTGTAAAAGGAGTTGGTGCTGGAGCAGTAAGAGCAATTATAAAAGAAAGAGAAGAAAATGGCAAATATTCATCAATTTTTGATTTAGCAAAACGTGTAGATTTGAGAGCCGCCAATAAAAAATCTTTTGATAGTTTAATAAAAGCTGGTGCTTTCGATTCTTTTACGGATACACACAGAGCTCAATATTTTGCTACTGATGAAAAAGGATTGACATTTTTAGAACGTGCCATGAAATTTGGAAGTAAATACCAAGAAAACGAAAACTCTGCGCAAGTTTCTATGTTTGGTGAAGCATCTACAGTACAATTTCCAGAACCCGATATTCCTGAGTGTGACACTTGGGGAACCATGGAACTTTTATCACAAGAAAAAGAAGTTATTGGCATTTATATTTCTGCTCATCCTTTAGATGATTTTAAAAATGAAATGATTTTTTGCAACGCTTCTTTAAAATACTTTAAAGGTGATTTGGCAAAATTTGTTGGTATGAATTTGGCTTTTGCAGGTATTGTTACAGATGTACAACACAGAGTTTCTAAAGCTGGTAAAGGCTGGGCTGCTTTTACAATTGAAGATTATGGTGATAGTAATGAGTTTAGAATTTTTGGCGAAGACTATTTAAGAATGAAACACTTTTTAGTGCCAAATTCTTTCTTGTTTGTTCGTTCTACAATTCAACCTGGTTGGACAAATAAAGAAACAGGGGTTGCTGGAGAACCAAGATTAAAATTTACAGAAATGAAATTGTTACACGATATTATGGATGAATTGTGTAAAAAGATCACCATTAAAATACAACTAAACGAAATAAAAGAAAACACTATCTTAAATTTAGAAACTATTTTGAAAAATAATCCTGGCAAACAATCCCTAAATTTTACAGTTTGGGATGCTAAAGAAAAAATTGAGGTGAGTTTACCAAGTAGAAATACAAAAATTAATGTTTCTAATGAATTATTGGCAACTTTAGAGAGTCAGCAGATAGATTTTAAGTTGAATTAAAGAAAAAATCACACCTTATTTTAACAAAACACTTTTTAGATTTTATTGTTTTTATAGTTATTTTTATCAAATACCCACATAAATCAAGTATCATTACTGTTTTGATAAATAGTATGTACAAATTTTACATTTTACACATTTTGGTTTTTCTTAACACTATAAAAAACGAAATGACTGTAATTATTATGTAGTTTTGTTTAACCAAAAACAAATATCATGAAACAAAAAAACACTTGGGTAAGTTGGAACGAAAATGTACAACACAACTATTCATCATTATATAAAATAACATCAGAAGAAAAACTTAGTGAGGTAATCGCTGAAAATGACAAGATTCGTTTTTTTGGCAGCAAGCAATCTTCTGCAGACATTGCTGCAGGTACAGATGCTTTGATTGATATGACAAGTTACAACAAGATTGTTTCTTACGATTATAACAAAAAAACAGTTACAGTGCAATCTGGTTTAATTCTTGGCGATTTTTTAGAAGCTATTGAGGCTGTTGGATGGTGTATCCCTTGCTTACCAGACATCAACACCATTACTATTGGTGGTGCTTTAGCAACAGGAACTCATGGTACAAGTGGTAAATTATTATCTGAATATATGACCGAATGCACTTTGGTGCTTGCAGATGGAACCATAAAAACAGTTACTGAAGAAGATAATTTAATGGATGCTGTGAGAGTTTCTCTTGGAATGTTAGGTGTAATGTCTACCATTACTTTTAAATGCGAAAAAAGTTACACCCTTCATGTAAAAGAAAGACCAGAAAAAGATAGTGAATGGCTACCTAAAATTAAAAGTAGACTTAAAGATCACGATTTTTTAAGAATTTTATGGTTACCACATACTGATAAAGGGTATGTAATTACTGGAGATAAAATAAAACCAGACACAAAAATTATTGAAAATAATGGTCCTAAACATTTAAAACATAGAAGAAATGCATCTAAAATTTTATACAAATATTCTCATTTGTATCCTTGGATAACATCTATCGCAAATAAAATTTTAGCAAAAGCATTTTTCAGTTCTAAAAAAGAACATAAAGGAACTTTATACCAAGCTACTGTAACAAAATCTAGAGGATCTACTTTGGAATTAGCAGAATGGACTATTGCATTGGATAAATTTCCACAAGTTTTTGAAGAGATTAAAACAGAAATTAATAAGTGGAGCAATAAATCGTTTATTCATATTCCTATGGATGTTCGTTTTGTGCAAAAAGATAATTCTTGGTTAAGTTATGCGTATAAACAAGATACTGTAACCATGGGTTGTGTTTCTAGAAATGCAGCAACAGCAGATACGTACGAAGCTTTTAAAAGTGTAGAAAAAATATTTTTAAAACATGGTGGAAGACCTCATTGGGGAAAGCGTTTTGCTGCTAAAGATGCAGAATTATCACAAGTATATCCAAAATGGGAAGCGTTTAAAAAATTAAGAGCCGATTTAGATCCAACAAATAAATTCTTAAATCCTTATTTAACAAAACTAGTAAACGCAAAAGCAAAAAAAAGAGTGAATGAAGTTGCCTAAAGGATTTCTATTTGATTTTGATGGTGTTGTTGTCAATAGCTTTAAAAGTCATGGCAATGCTTGGTCTAGTGCTTTTAAAGAATTATTTAATCAAGAAATTGCCCCATTTCCTAAAAGTCATGCAGGTGGTTCACCTATGTTAATTGCCGAATATTATTGTAGCGTTATTGGTGAAGAAAAACGTGCTGAAGAGTTGTTTTTATTGAAAGATAAACATTTGGATGAGCAGTTTACTGTGCCTACTTTGTTGCCTGGTGTTAGAGAAATAACAGCTTTTTTAGCAGATAAAAATATTCCTTATGGAATTGCAAGCAACGCAACAAAACAGTTTTTAAAGAATAGTGTTCATCATTTAGAGTTAAATTTCCCTGTAGTTTTTGGAGTCCAAGATTACGAAAAACCAAAACCTGCTCCAGAAGCATACATTTCTTTAGCAACTGCTTTAGCTTTTACAGCGTCTGACTTTAAAGATATTTGGGTTTTTGAAGACAGTTTAGCTGGCACAACTGCTGCAAAATTAGCTGGAATGCAACCTATTGGAATCTTAACTCAATGTTCGGAAGAAGAATTAAAAGACGCTGGAAGTGTGCTGGTTTTTGAAAATTTGCTAGAAGCGTATCAATATTTGACAAAATAATATCTAAAATACTAAAAACGGCTACAATTAAAAATTGTAACCGTTTTTTTTATTTCTAAACTTTATGCTTCAAGTTTTCTTAGATTCTTTTTAGCCAAAATTTAAATTCACTTCGCTAGCGCTCGTTTTTAACGAGTGCCGTCAAAGATTTTAATTTATGGGTAATCGTTAAAAACGAGCACTAGCAGATTTAGGAGAAACCTCATCTAATTTGTTACAAAATTATGGGATTTCTCCTATCGTCGAAATAATAAATTTAACTAAAAACTAAAGTTTTAAATATAGTTTTAAGCAGTAACTTCTCTAAAAAGCGTTTCTAAATTTTTATTTTGAGCTGTTAATCCTAAAATTTTCAAGTTATTTTCTTGAGCGAAGTCGAAGATTTTAGAACGCATATCTTCATTAGAATTGAAGAATAATTGCCAAGTATTTTCTGATAAATTATTAAATGCTACTAAATTTTTAAGTTGATGAAATAATTTTTCATCAATCAACATATTAAAAGTAACTTCTATAACTTGCTGTTTATTTTCTTTTAAAGTTGATAGTTTTTTATCAACCAAAATCTCTCCTTTTTTTATAATGATAACTCGATCGCAAACAGCATCTACTTCTTGCATAATATGTGTAGAAAATAAAACGGTTTTCTCTTTGCCTAAGTCTTTTATCAATTGTCTAATTTCTACCAATTGATTTGGATCTAAACCTGTGGTTGGTTCATCTAAAATTAAAACTGATGGATTGTGCAAAATGGCTGCTGCCAAACCAACTCTTTGTTGATAACCTTTGGAAAGTTGATGTATTTTTTTATGAGCTTCTATTGTTAAACCAACTTTTTCGATGCAAATTTCTATCTGTTTTTTTGCTGTCATATCGAGCGCAGACGAAATATTAAAAATATTTGCTTGGAATTGTAAATACTCACGAACATACATTTCTTTATACAATGGATTTTGCTCTGGCAAATATCCAATTGTTTTTTGTGCTTCTAATGGATTTTTTAAAACATCAATTTCATCAACAAAAACTTCACCTGAATCTGGTTTTATAAAACCTGTTAAGATTTTCATCATGGTTGATTTCCCAGCTCCATTTGGGCCTAAAAAACCAATTATTTGCCCTTTTTCAGCTGCAAAAGAAACGTTGTTCAGTGCCTTTTGAGAACCATATACTTTAGAAATTTTAGAAACTTTAATAGACATTTTTAGTATTTAAAAAACACTTCGACAAGCTCAGTGTGACATTGTTAGTATGAATTGATAATGTAAAGTACAATTAATATTATACATGTAAGAAAATACATTTAATCTCAAAATGTCAGCCTAAACTTGTCAGAGACATTTTAATTTTCATGAAAAATTTACACTTAAATATAAAGAAATTTTTAATCTTAATCTTTAAAGAGCTAACTATTTTCTAAACGAATCTTCCTAATATTCTTCATGCGTTTCCAAGTAATTTTATGACGTTTTTTATATACCCATAAACAACCCAAATCTAATAAAAAATAAAACAAACTAATGCCACTTGGTGGGTTATAACTTGGCAAAAACGGAATCACATCAAAAGCTGTATTTGGCCACCACCAACATTGGTAATAGGTACCAATAATTTCTAAAACCGCTACTGAAATATACATGGTTACATAGAAAAGACGTTCTCTAGGTTTGTTTCTTAAAATTAGCAATGTTGCTATTGTCATTACAAAACCAAAAACATCATTCTCAAAAAATAAAAATGCACTTGCATAGATAAATATAGAAATTGCAAAAACTTTCTCTAATAAAATTCGATGTTTTTTTATAGATGCTGCTTTAGAAAAACACAAAACAGCAATGTACACAAACGCATGCCCAAAAGGAATATAAAGTGGCACATTACCCAATCTATAGGTATACATTCCTAGAAAAACGGAAAATAAATACTCCCCAAAAAAACCAATGAGCACTGCTGCTAGCATTTGTTCTTTTAATCGTTTTGGAACCTTAAAAAAAGTAATTACAAAAACTAAAAGCATCAATGAGTTTGCATAAAATTGAGCATTTTCAGTAATTTCTACCATGTAAAAACTATCTAAAAATAAGCCAATTACAAAAAATAAATACAACAAACCTAATGTTTTGTAAGTTGTATACATAGCAGATTTTGATGCAAATAAACTCATTTGGCTAAAATAAAAAAATGGCTCAAGATTGAGCCATTTTATATTTAAATATTTTTAAAAGAATTATAATTGATAACGTAATCTAAATGTAATCAACCTTGGTAAGATAAAGGTTTCGTTTATAGAGTTTGAAATATTTCCATTGTTCACTCTTATGTTAGATTCTGTTCCTAAAATGTTACTTGCTTCTAATTCATACTCCCATTTTGCATCTCTATCTTTTCTATAAGACATTGAGAAATCCCAAATTTTAAATGAATTTTGATGTTGACCATTTTGTCTTACTTCGTTATATGTAAAATCTGTTTTTACTGTTAACGAGTTCCAAATATAAGCATCAAAATTTAAAGAAGGTGCATGAGTAACAGTTTCAAAAGTAGAAATTATGCCGCTATTTAATTCTGTTCTATCTTGATCTGAAAATGAAGCTCTATAATTTAAACTTACATTTGGTGCTTTTCTAAAATTAGTTCTAATACTTGGTGTTAATGAATAATTTTTGGTATTTATTTGAGTTGTGGTTTGTCCAAATAGCTGAAAAAACTCAGCATCTGTATAATTAGCTCCTAAACTTGTTCTAATTTTACCAAAAGTTTTTGTTACACGTCCAAAAGCAGATATACTTTCTATATCAAAAGGTAAATTTAAATTGGTATTTGTAGAGACTATAGATCTTAAATTTGGATTATTTGCATCTGGCACAAAATCTGCAATTGTAGATATTTGCTCCATAGTTTTATTGTAAGTAAGACCCCCAAAAACAAATGTATTATTAAACAAATTAAAGCTTCTATAATTTAAACTTGCAGTTTGTACTCTAGCATTCATAATATCATTATTTCCAAAGAAAAAAGAACTGAAACTATTTGCTACAATACCTTGTGCAACTTGGTTTACATCTGTAAAATTAACTTGCTCTCTATAATTTAACTCTAAACTTTCGCTTTGTTTAAATTGAGCTATTATATTTAATTCAGGTAAAAATCTAGTAAAGCTATCGCTAAAATCAGGTGTTATGCCTGCTTGAGTATTATTCAAATTATAAGAATGTAGCGTAAATCCTGGTCTAAAGGTAAAGATTCCTGATTTTACTCTGTAACGCATTCCTCCATATAAATCTGTAAAATTATATTCTACATCATTGGTAGTACTGGCATTAGGTACATTTGGAATATTTAAACTTGGATTGAGAGTATTTTGATTATCTAATATTTGAAAAAATCTTGAGTCAAAGTTCTGTCTGCTTAAAATAGTCCCTCCAACAAAGTTAAAGTTACTCTTTTTATTAATGATGTAATAGTAGTCTAACTTCGCATCTAATTGATTAGACTTTACACGCCTGTCTTGTTCTAAAGTATAAAATTGTTGTGTTTTATCTAGCCCTAACACATCTGCTGCAGAATCAAATCCATCTGCATTATTATTTGGATCTTGGTCAAAATTTTCTAAAGAAGATACATAAAATGGATCTTCGTCTTGTATTTGATGCTGTACTTCTAATGCAAAAATGCTAGTTGCACTTGCTGTGTAAAAATAACTTAAATTCTGATTGATAGTAAATGGTGTTGCATTTTCATTTTCTAAAATTGGTACGTTATTACCAATCACTTGCGAAGTACCATTATCAGTTCTAAACTCATTTGTAAAACGTCCATTCAAATCATAATTTATTTGGTTATCTATATTTTTTTTATAAACTGATTTAAAATTAAATAATCCAGAATTACTAGTTTGATCTGTTGTATTATCTGTAACATCGTCTTGTATTGATGCATCATTATAGTTTATAATATTTCTATTACGTCGTCCATTAGAGTTTCCTGACCAAATTAAATATCCACTTAAATCTAACTTTGGATTTGGTGAATAACTAAAGTTTAACGCAGTTAACTTCGTCTCTATTCTATTTGCATTTCTGGCATTTGCAGTTAAAAAACCAATACCTGCACTAGCTAAATTAATATTTGTACCATTTGATGGACTTTGACTTCGAAAACCACCTGTAAAAGATCTTAAATCTCCTCTATCTAAAACAGCTTCTCCTATATTATTAATATCTCCAATAATATTAATTGTATATTTTGGAGTATAATAAAATAGTTTCGGTTGAAATAAATATAAACCATCATTAGGTGAGGCACCAGCCCCAGCATAAACATCACCAAACCAGAAATTCTTTTTACCTTCTTTTAGTTTAATATTGATAGCAACTCTGTTTTGATTGTCTTGTACGCCACTTAATTGGTTTACACTAGAAAAATTTCTTAAAACCTCAATTTTATCAACGGCATTAGAAGGTATGTTTTCTGTGGCTAACTTAGTATCTCCACTAAAAAATTCTTTACCATCTACCATTATTTTTTCTACAGGTTTTCCTTCAACTTCAATTTGACCTGCATCATTTATTTCAACTCCTGGTAATTTTTCTAAAACATCTTTTAGTTTTCTTTCAGACCCATTTTTAAAAGAATCTGCATCGTAAATAATAGTATCACCTTTTATTCTAACAGGCATTTTAGATACGATGTTAATACCATCTAGCATGTTATCTTCTACCATCGTATAAGTTTTAGTGATATTTTTATCACTAGTCCTTACAAATTCACTGATTTCTTTAAAACCGATATAACTTATTTTTATATTGTACGTAGTATTTTTTGCTAATTCTAGTTTAAAACTTCCATTAGCATCTGTAAAACCATAAGAAGCAATTCTTTTAGCAACAGTATCTAAAGCAATTACATTTGCCATTTCTAAAGGAGTACCAATAGAATCTTTAACAATTCCAGTTAAATTAATTTGGGCAGTTGAAACCCAAGACACCAAAAATATGGCGATTAGTAGTATTTTTTTCATGTGTAAAAATTAGTTGATATTTATATGTTTGGTTAAGAAGATTTAAAATCTACCTCTTCCACTACCTCTATTATTTTGAAAACGTTCTTTAAGTTCTTCTGTTTTTTCTTTGATAATGGCATTGTATTCGTCTCTATTCACTTCTTTACCTTTAGTAGGTTTATCAATTTCTACAGCATCTGAAGGGTTTAATACAATTTCTGTACATAACATTACAGTATCTCCAGCACTTAATTCTAAAATTAAACCAGGTAAGCCCCAATAAGATTCCGGACCTGAGCTTACAGGAATTTGTGGAGAATACCAAGCAGTAACGTTTAGTATCTTTTCAGCTTCTTTATCTTCTGTATTGGTAGTATCTTTTTCTTGATTTCTACCTCTTCTAAAAATTCCTCCCCAATCAATTTTTGTGTCAACAGTGGTCATTGTAGCTTTATAAACTGTGTACTGACCTATCTTTTTACTTTCTGTACCTAGTTCCCATTTTGGCTGCTCCATAGCTTCAACAATTAAAAAACGCTTGCTAAATTGCTCTACGTCTTCAATCATTTCACGGTCTTTTAAATTCTTGTAAATAGAACCTTGTCCATTACTAGCACCCCATCTTGAGCCTTGTGTTCCTGGAGCATCTAATTTTGCTTCTTCTTTAAAAGAAGATTCATTTTTATTAAATGTTAGAATGTATGTTTTTTCTAAAAAACTTTTCATACGCTCCATCATTTGTTTCTTTTGTTGCTCGCTCATTTGATTCCCAAATCTATTCATGTCCATTGATGTTTTAGACATATACGTAGCTTTACCTTGAAAATCTTTTTGAGCAAAGGTGGTAATCGTTAAGAATGCTATAAAGAATGTAAAAATTGATTTCATAAATTTTGTTTTAGTTTTCGTCAAAAATAATCTTATTACATAGGGTTAGACTTTGTAAAAGTAAAAAGTTACATGGACGTTTAAAACTTTAACACACTTTAACAAAATACTAGCCTCCCATCTTAATATTGATACCATTTCCTAAATCAATCCCTTTTCTACTTTTCATTTTCTCCATCAATTCGTCAGATTTTTCTTTTTGAATTTTTTTGTATTTCTTTAAAGAAACTACCTTCCCTTTAGTTGGTTCTTTAATTTCTGTTGCATTTTCTGGATTTAAAATAATCTCGGTACAAACAATCATGTTTTTACCATCGTTTATTTCTAAGATTAAACCTGGCAAACCTTGGTAATCAGCTGGTCCATTACTAATTGCAACTTGAGTAGTATACCAAGCAGTAGTAACTACGGTTTCTTTAGTTATGTTTTCTTTAGTTTTTCCATTTACCATACTTATCGTTTTATTTTCTACTTCTTTTGTATGAGTAGCTTTATAACAGGTATACTGTCCTATATTTTTTGTTTCAGATGATAATTCCCAATCATACTCCTTTAATTTATCTTTTACTAAAAAAGCTTTGCCCATAATTTCAGTTTTGTTTGCAAACTTTTTTTGTTTGATGTTTTTATAATAAATATCTGCGCTTCCTGAGCCTCCTAAAGAAATCATCTTAATTCCTGCAGAACCTACTTTTGTTTTTGGTGCTTCTAACTTTTCTTCTTCTTTGTAAATAGAAGTATTTTTATCAAAATTCAAAATAAATGTTTTTTGATTCATTTTTTGGAGTCTTTTTTGAAACTCCTCTCGCATTTTATCTGTTATTCCTTCTTGTCCCTCACCAAATTTTACATCTGATTTTTTACTGGTTTTATAAATTGCTTTACCTGTAAAATTTTGAGCATTTAATGCTGTAATAAAGACTAATGCTATTATTGTTATAATTGTTTTCATAATTTAGTTGTTTTCGTATTTGTTATATAATTTTATCAATCCGTTAATTCCTTTTTTAGATTTGGCAATTAAATCATCTATATTTTCAGATTTTCCTTCCACAGAAAATTTACTAGAAATAGATACCTTTTTATTTTCACTTTTTTTCAACTTTATTGCAAAACTCAATTTAATAGTTTCATCATCTTTATTACTTTCAAAGATAGTTTTTACTTCTTCCCAATTTATAGTTTCTAATTCTTTTACAGAGTTTACACTATAAGACATCGATGTTACTTTTACTTCTGTATCTGTGTTTAAAGATTCGCTAATTGCTATACTTTTATGTTGCCCAATAGTTATTGATGCAAAAAACAAGAGTACTAACGTTGCTAAATTTTTCATATTAAATAGTTTTTATTTGATTACACCACAAAGAAACAACATCAACTTACTTTTTAAGGTTAACGAACGTTAACGAGTGTTAACTAGCTAATTATTATAAATTTACTACTTATATTTGGCATATGGAAAATAAAAAATATTCTTGGATTTTCTACTTAATTGCTGTTACAGTGTTCACAACAATTGGAGTACAATTTTATTGGAACTTCAAAAATTACGAAGAAAACAAACAACGAGTTACTAACGAAATTCAGTTGAGCTTAGACAATGCTATAGAAGAATATTATGCAACGTTGGCTAAAAAAGACTTTTTAACCATTTTAAAACCAAGTCAAGATAAAATTGATATTAAATTTTCTTCTGAAGTGCCTTTTGACTCTTTAGTAAAGAACATAAAAAAAAATCAAACCCAAGGTATAAAACCAAAATTTACTATTAATGATATAAAAATAACTTCGGATGAAAATTTATCGCAAAAGCAATTAGATTCGATGATGTATGACATGAAGGAATTTGCAACCGAATTTAATGCGGATGATTCTCTTCGAAAAATCTCGAACAAAAAAATAGATTCTACCCTCTTATTTACCCAATTTACAGATGCTAAAAATGGTTTTAACATTAGTAAAACTGGGGTAAAAACCACTGTAAAATACTTTAAAGGAAAAAAATCTGCAGATAGTTTAAAATTGATTAAAGATTTAAAACCCATGTTTATATCTTTTTTTGACAGTTCTGTAGACTATCAAAAAATAGATTCCTTAATTGATGAACAACTTAAACAAAAGGGAATTGATATCAAAACTAGTTTTCATCACATAAAAAATGATACACTTTTTCACCAAACTAAAGACTCTATTTTAAATGATGAAACGTTTGTTGTAACATCAAAATCTACCTACGTAAAAGATGATCAAAATTTTAAATTGATGTATAACAATCCAAATTTTGAGGCTATTAAAAGAAGTTTTGGCGGTATTTCACTTTCACTTTTGTTATCACTTTTAATAATTTCTAGTTTATTTTATTTGTTAAAAATCATCAACCAACAAAAAGAGTTAGCCATTATAAAAAACGATTTAATTAGCAATATTACCCACGAATTTAAAACACCAATTGCTACAGTTTCTACAGCTATTGAAGCTATTGAAAATTTTAATGTTTTAGATGATAAAGAAAAAACCAAAAAATATTTAGCAATGTCTGGTGTACAGCTGAAAAAGTTACATCAAATGGTGGAGAAATTGTTAGAAACTGCTACTTTAGACAGTGAACAATTATTATTGAAAAAAGAAACGATAGATGTTGTTGAAATGACTGAAAGATTAGTTCATAAACATCAAATGTTGGCCAACAATAAAGAGCTCGTTTTTTCATCGAACTTAAAACCAATTTATTTGCATGTTGATGTTTTTCATTTTGAAAATGTGATTTCTAATTTGATAGATAATGCTATTAAATATGGTGGAAATAGCATTGAAATTAATATCAATTCCATTTTAAAATCTACAGAAATAACGATTGCTGATGATGGAAATGGTATTGAAAGAAATCAACAAGAAAAAATATTTGATAAATTTTATAGAGTCCCAAAAGGAAACACACATGATGTAAAAGGTTTTGGAATTGGTTTGTATTATTGTAAAAAAATAATCGATAAACATGCTGGAAACATCACTTTAAATTCTGACAAAAAACAAACCATTTTTAAAATAACAATGCCCCATGAGTAAGATAAAAGTACTTTTAGCTGAAGATGAAGCTAGTTTAGGAATGATAGTAAAAGAGAGTTTAGAATCTAGAGATTTTACTGTTTTTCATGCAGAAAATGGCGAAGAAGCTTTAGAAATGTATCAAACAAAAAAACCAGATATTTTGGTGTTGGATGTAATGATGCCCAAAAAAGATGGTTTCACTTTAGCTAAAGAAATCCGATTAGAGAATAAAGGAATTCCGATTATATTTTTAACGGCAAAATCGCAAACCTCAGATGTTTTAGAGGGTTTTAATCATGGTGGAAATGATTATTTAAAAAAACCTTTTTCGATGGAAGAATTAATTGTTAGAATAAAAGCGTTACTCAATAGAATCGAACTAAAAACAGACGTTGAAAATATTACAATTGGTGAGTATATTTTTAATTTAACAAAACAAACCTTAGAATTTTCATCGGAAACTGAACAACTTACCCACAGAGAAGCGCAATTACTTTTTTATCTCTATGAAAAGAAAAATGCGGTTTTAGATAGAACCTTTATTCTGAACAAATTATGGGGAAATGACGATTTTTTTAACGCCAGAAGCATGGATGTTTTTATTAGTAAACTCCGTAAAAAATTAAAGAAAGACAGTAACATTCAAATTTTAAATGTTCGAGGTTTTGGATATAAATTAATTTGTTAGCATTACAGAACTTATATTTTTTACTACTTTAGCATCTCTTTTAACCTTTTTAGAATTTAAGAATATGCACGTTGCAATTGCAGGTAATATTGGTGCTGGCAAAACCACCCTCACAAAACTTTTAGCCAAACATTACAAATGGAAACCTCATTTCGAATCTGTGGATGAAAATCCTTACTTAGATGATTTTTATGGCGAAATGGAACGTTGGTCTTTTAACTTACAGGTTTACTTTTTAAATAGTAGGTTTCGCCAAATTTTAGAGTTGAGAGAAACTGGTAAAAACATCATTCAAGATAGAACCATTTACGAAGATGCCAATATTTTTGCGCCCAATTTGCATGCAATGGGTTTAATGACCAATAGAGATTTTGGCAATTACAGTTCATTATTTGAGCTGATGGAAAACTTGGTAACTCCACCAGATTTATTAATTTATTTACGAGCGGATATTTCTACATTGGTTGGACAAATTCACAAACGTGGCAGAGAATATGAAAACTCTATAAGCATCGATTATTTAAGTAGATTAAACGAACGTTATGAAGCTTGGATATCAACTTACACCAAAGGAAAATTATTGGTAATTGATGTGGATCATTTAGATTTTGTGAAGAATCAAGAAGATTTAGGTTATATTATAGATAGAATAGATTCTCAAATAAACGGTTTATTTTAAAAAACCTATATTTTTGAGTATAAAATTGACAAACAAAAAACCAGTAAAATAAATTACTGGTTTTTTTAATTTTATATATTCTTGATGGTTTAAGCTTCGTCTTTGGTGTTTTTTACTAAACTAATTCCATAAACAAAAAAGATAAAACCTAAAATACCAACTACAATCATAGAAGTAATTGATCCTCCTTGCATTACTGTGTAACCTGTAAAAATTAATCCTGCAATTCCTAAAACTGTAAGAATTGTACCAAATGTTCTTTTTAAATTCATTTTTTTGTTTTTTAGTTAAACAAATGTATTTAAGTTAAACAGGTTTAATTTGCGCTAATGGTTTTATATTTAACTCAAAAAGTTAAGAATTATCGATTTTTTTATCTCTTGATGTATATATTAACCTTCACTTTTATCCACCAAAGTAACGTTCTGAAACGTTGGATAATTCTCTAAAATACTTCCTGCTCCTTTTTTATTTATTTTAAAAGTAAGATCTTTTGTAGTGGTAAAAAGCAAAACTGATAAAAATGGATTTTTAAGATGTGATTTCAGAATCGTAAAAGCTTCTTCTAAAGTATGTTCGGTTTCTGTATCTTCAGTTTCTCCAGATCTGTAGCTAAATTTCACCATAAGCTTTGCATCATTTTGAAAAGAAATTGGTCTTACAAAAATGTTTTTTAAATCGGGTTTGCCTATTGTTTTTGCCATGGTTAACTTGGCAAAACGATTTTCTTGAACGCTTTTTATAACTTCTTCCCAAAAAACAACAAAAACTTCTTGATATGATGACATTAAATGATGAACTGTTTTAAATTAATTTGATGAACTTAAACTTATAATATAAAATGTACTTATCCTTTAAACTTCATTCCTAAATGAACAACTTTTTTGGTTTCGAAAAATTCTTCATCAAAATAAGAAGGTAAATCGTAAATTGTTGCAGACGTATATTTTTGTAATTCTTCTGATAAATCACCACCTTTTAAATATAGAATTCCGTTTTTTAAATCGTGATTTTGTTTTTTTGCAATTCTTCCTTTTGTCCAACCCACAAAAGTTTCCATTTGGGCAACTGCTCTACTTACAATAAAATCGTACGTATCTTTTACTTCTTCTACTCTGCCATTAGTAGTTTTTACGTTTGTTAACCCTAAACCAGCCACAACTTCATCAACAACTTTTATTTTTTTTCCAATAGAATCCACCAAATGAAACTGAGTTTCTGGAAATAATATTGCTAAAGGAATTCCTGGAAAACCACCTCCTGTACCAACATCTAATACTTTAGAACCATTTTTAAAGCTGATGACTTTTGCAATTCCTAAAGAATGTAAAACGTGACGTAAATATAATTCATCAATATCTTTTCTAGAAACCACATTAATTTTTAAATTCCAATCTTGGTACAACTCTTGTAGTTTAGAAAACTGTTCGATTTGCGTTTCTGATAAATTTTTAAAATATTTGTGAATAATATCCATTTATGCTTATTTTTAGTGTTGCAAAAATAGTTATTTGAAATGAAACAATTCTAAACAAAAACTGACGTTTATCATTAATAGCAAAATTAAATAGATTATTTTTACACTTTTAAATTTTTACATGAAAACAATAAATTTCTCAAGAGTAGACAAAGCTAAGTTCTTTAGAACTCTAAATAAAAGAGTAAACAATTACTTTAAAGAAAACAACATTAAAAGAACTGGCAACTGGAAATTATATACAAAAGCTATCTTAATGTTTTCGCTTTTTTTAATCCCTTTTATTCTAGTTTTAACAGTTTCTATGCCTCAATGGGCCATGATTTTTTTAATGGTTATAACAGGAGTAGGAATGGCTGGTGTTGGTATGAATGTGATGCATGATGCCAATCACGAATCTTTTTCTAAAAGAAAATGGGTAAACAAATTAATGGGAAGTAGTATCTACATCCTTGCAGGAAACGTATATAATTGGAAAGTGCAACACAATGTTTTACACCATACTTTTACAAATATAGAAGGACATGATGAGGATATAGATGCTGGAAGAATTATTCGTTTTTCAGAGCATTCTTCATGGTTACCAATCCATAAAATTCAAAAATATTATTCGATTTTTTTATACGGATTATTAACAATAAACTGGGCAATTACTACAGATGTAAAGCAAATGCACAGATACTTAAAAAGAAAATTATCGTATGGTAAATTTCCAAATCCTACTACAGAATGGACTAAATTAGTAATATCTAAAATTGCTTATTACGCACTTTGGATTGTTTTACCTTTAGCTATTTTAGACATTTCTTGGTGGAAAGTTGTCCTTGGTTTTTTTGTAATGCACTATACAGCTGGTATGATTTTAAGCGTTGTTTTTCAATTGGCGCACATTGTACCAAATACAACAATGCCATTACCAGACAAAGAAGGAAATTTAGAACACACTTGGGCAGTCCATCAATTATACACAACCTCTAACTTTGCACCTAGCAATTGGTTGGTAAATTTTTATACAGGTGGTTTAAATCATCAAGTTGAACATCATATTTTTCCTCATATTTCTCATGTACATTATAGCAAATTGGCTAAAATTGTAAAAGAAACAGCAAGTGAATTTAATTTGCCTTACAACGAATACAAAACCATGAGTAAAGCATTTGTTGAGCATTTTAAACATTTGGGTGTTTTAGGACAAAAACCAGAATTAGCATAATTAAAAAGTTTTAGAAAAATGGCATATCCATTATCGGACAGAATTAAAAGTTTACCAGTTTCACAAACTTTAGCAATGGCTGCTAAAGCAAGAGAATTAAGAGCAGAAGGCAAAGATATTATTGGTTTAAGTTTGGGAGAACCAGACTTTAATACACCAGATTTTATTAAAGATGCTGCTATTGAAGCAATCAACCAAAATTATAATTCTTATTCTCCTGTAGATGGTTATGTAGAGTTAAAAGAAGCGATTTGTACCAAGTTTAAACGCGATAATAATTTGGATTACAAACCAAATCAAATTGTAGTTTCTACAGGTGCAAAACAATCGATAGCCAATGTTGCACAAGTACTTTTAAATAAAGGTGATGAAGTTTTATTACCTGCACCTTATTGGGTAAGTTATTCTGCAATTGCAATTTTAAGTGAAGCTACTTTTGTAGAAATACCTTCTACTATTGATACTAATTTTAAAATTACACCAGCACAATTAGAAGCTGCAATTACGCCAAAAACAAAAATGGTTTTCTTTAATTCGCCAAACAATCCTTCTGGTTCTATTTTTAGTGAAGCAGAATATAGAGCGTTGGCAAAAGTTTTAGAAAAACATCCACAGATTTATATTTTATCAGATGAAATCTACGAACATATAAACTACGATTGCAAACCTTTTAGTTTTGCACAAATCGAAAACATGTACGATAGAACCATTACTGTAAACGGTTTAGCAAAAGCATTTGCAATGACTGGTTGGAGAATTGGTTATTTAGGTGCTCCAGAATGGATTGCTAAAGCTTGTACAAAAATGCAAGGTCAAGTAACTTCTGGTACAAATTGTATTGCGCAAAGAGCTGCAATTACTGCTGTTTTAGCACCAGTTGAAAAAATTCAATTTATGGTTGATGAGTTTAAAACTCGAAGAGATATCATTATTGGATTGTTAAGAGAAATTGATGGTTTTAAAATAAACGTTCCTGATGGTGCTTTTTATGTTTTTCCTGATGTTTCTGCTTTCTTCGGAAAAACCATTGACGGAGTTACCATAGAAAACGCAGGCGATTTTTCTTTATTTATTTTAGAAAAAGCCAATGTTGCAACAGTTTCTGGAGATGCTTTTGGTGCACCTGATTGTATTAGAATGTCTTATGCAGCTTCTGAATTACAAATTAGAGAAGCCATTAAAAGAATAAAAGAAGCGTTGAGTTAAAACAAAACTATGCTTCTAAATTTATTTCAGAATCTAAAACAAGTTCAGATTGACAAACTCAAAAATTTATAAATTTAAAATCCATCTTTTTTAAGATGGATTTTTTTTATTTACGTTTAAGCCTATTTAAAAAGCAATCATAATTATTGCAAAAGCAAATAATGAAACTTGTAAAATTGTACCAGTTTGGCTTTGTACTTTTTCATGATGTCTATCAATGATAGATTTCATTTTATATAATGTTGTTCTTCTAGAGTTAGCAATATTTTCTCTAATTTCTCTTTTGTAGTTTGATGTTAAAATTCCTCTTTCAATAGTGTTAGTGTATGTAGTTTTCATAATGTTATATTTTGTTTGGTTATATAAGTAAGACGAAGTATAAATTATTTTGTTACATCCTAAAACCCTAACAAGCAAGGAACAAAAGGCATTTTTATAGATTTAATGGTTTACGACAATGAGAAAAAAAATTAAAAAAACTTTATTTTTCTTAAAATAAAACAAGAAAAAACCATCAAAAACTAAATTTTGATGGTTCTTTTTTTAGGGGTAAATTTTTATGAAAATCTCTTAAATAGGGAATTTTTTTAATTGATGAGTAATTTTTTAGGCTCATAGTTTCTGTAATCATTTGAGATTTTAATAAAATACAAACCTGATGATAATTCCTTTTTAAAGATTTCTATTTCATTATTTCCTATAAATGTTTCTATTGTTACCTTTTTTACTAAAAATCCTGCAGTATTATATACTTGAATTTTTGTTTCTGTTTCAATTTCTGAATAAAAACGAATAGCTGTTTTAAAATTCATAGGGTTTGGGTATAGTAGCGTTTCATTTTCTTGAATTATTTGATTATTTACACTTAATACCTTTTGAGTAAATTCTATATTTTCTATTTTCATTTTCTTTTCAATTACATCTGTTCCGTTTGAAGACATGGTAAAAACCATAGAAACTGCATCAGACAACTCTATATTTGTGCCATTTTTAGCTTTAAAAAACTCTAAAGGAATTGCATAGTGTGTTTGTGAGTCTGTTAATTTTATGGTTGTTTTAAATTGATTTTCCCAAACATCAATTCCTTCTTTGATGATTGCAATTTCTAAATCTCCTGTACCACTAGCATCTAATTCTAATACCTTATGTTCAGCTAGGTTTACTGCATTAAATTTGGGAGTAAAAGCTCTATAAGCTGCTACATATGTGCTTGTTGTTGCTTCTAAAGATATATTTCTTTCTACTCTATAACCACTTCCAGTATACATATTATCATTTTGAGAAATGGTAAAATCGTTTAACGTTGTTCCTTCAGAAGAATCATCTACTCCCCAAGGACCATCAGACATAAATAAATCATCTGGAGTTTGGTTGTTTTCGTTTTCTAATCTAAAACCAATATCAAAAATATTACCAGTTTCTATAACAATTGTACTTATGTAATTCCCATTTAATGGAATTGTGGCGTTAGAATATTCTGTTACTGAAGTTTCTGTTCGTTTAAAACCAGCATCAAAAGTTATGTTTTGAGTTCTGTTTTTATTAATAAGTACCAACTCTAAATTTCCGTTTTTGTAACTTCCTTTTTTTACAAAAACTGCTGGTGGTTCAGAATTATTATACGATGAAATTGCTCTTTGTGTATTTAACAAATCTAAAGCTTCTTCTCCTAAAGTAATTAAATCGTCTATACTGTTTGTCCAAATTTGAAAATTGTAAAAGGTTGCATTTTCTTCATATTTATCTATGTTCCAATGGCTTTCAATTTCAAAATTTGAATTATTATTGGTAACTTTTCCTGAAAAACTTAACACAAATTCTTTACTACCATCTGCGTTTTTTATAATCGATTTTATAAAAGTTTGCTCTCTAATTTCTATGGTTGAAACAGATAATAGTTCTGCTCCCAAAAGTCTATCGCAAATGTATTTTGTATGTTCATAAACGCCATTTTCTGTTTTAGTAGCTAAAACGACTGCTATTGTTTTATCATTCTTAATATAATCTACAGAAAAAAGTTCAGTTGCATTTGTAATGTTTATCAAATCAGTTGCAGAAGATTCTATTGCTTGCGTTTCAGGAATTACATCCATAGGAATTAAATCTTGAAGATTGAAACTACTGTTTTTAGAAACTGCTTTTTTATAGGATTTAGATTTGGTGATTTTTTTAGCATTTAACTTATTAAAAACATAGTTTGCTTTGCTTCTTAAATAGTTTCTTTTATTTATTTGGATTGATAAACGGTCGTTACTTTCCAAGCCTCCTGAGTTTCCTGTAGAAACTTGTGGTGCAATAATTGGGCAAGCTGCAATACCAGAACAAGCTGGATCATCACAATCTGACAAACCATCTCCATCATCATCAATTCCGTTTGCACAATCTTCTTGAGGAACAGGAGCTGTTGGGCATCTTGCTCCATCATTTGAAGCACTTGAAGGTCCAAAAGCAAATAAATTAGAATCCATTTGAGAATTAGGTTCTAAAGTTTGTACATTCTGAATAACATACACAGTTCCTGTTTGATTCGCAGAAACATAAAACCTTCCTGATTTATCAAAATAAACAGCACCATAGGTATAATTCAAACCTTTTAATACAGGAACTTCTCCTAAATCTGAGATGTTATTTGTTGTTGAATTAATTCTATATAAATGATTTGTTCTTTTCTCTACTGCATATAAATGGCCATCTACAGCATTAAAAGCCCAATCATGAATATTTAAAGTTTCAGATAAGTTTTCTTGACTTATAAATTGACCATAGTTTTCAGAATTTGGATTCAAATCAATTTTATAAATAGTTTTACCTCCTCCTTTTAAATAATAAATACCTTCTGAACTTACATCTCCAACATATCTATTAGTATCTGGTAATTCATCAATATAAAAAGTTTCCAACTGAAAATTTTTACCAATTTTCACAATTGTTTTAGCTGGCGTACTTAATGACGCCCAGATATAACCATCTTTAGGATTATAACCCACAGCATTTAAACTACCTGGAGCAATATCTTCCTTTACCAAATAAGAATTTCCTGAAGCTAAATCTAATGCATAAACGTCATTATATTGAAATAAATATGCGTTATAATCGCAATTAAATGGATCTTGCTGTGCATAACCAAATAAGCCTACTAATAAGATTAAAGATAAAATTTTAGTGCTTTTTGTAAATTGTAATATTGCTTTCATTTGTATGATTTTATACAAAAGTACTATGACACTTCAAAAAAATCGTGAAAGAACTGCCATCTTGCAAAAAGGTATCGATAAATGGTAAAATAATTATGATTAAGAGATTTTCTAAATAAATTCAAAAAAAAATCACATCCTTTTGAGATGTGATTTTTAAAAATTATAGATTTTTCCTTTAATCTACATTATCATGTAAAAAAGAATTGTTCGATTTAAAATCGATTCCATCTGAATCTTTATTTAAAATAGTTCTTGTTTTACTAATTGCACTATTTCTATCTAAATCTACCCCTTGTCTTTTATATGCTGGCTGACGCTCAATCTCGTCTATATTTTTGCTTAAATTTTCATTAAAGCTATAATTAAACTTCTTCATGTTTTTCCTTCTCTCTTCAGCTCTTTTTTGCAGTTCGCTTATTGTTAAATCTAAAGGAGAAACTTCTTCACTAAAAGTGTTTATATCATTTACTTCATCTTGAGACTTTTCAGTTCTTAACTCGAACTTAATTTCTTCTTCCATTACTTTTTTCTCAGTAATTTGAGAACTTTTTCTTATAGTAGGAGCCGAATCAAAATCTTCTAACACATAACGTGTTTCTTTTTTTTCTGCTATTTTTTGCGCTTCAAAATTTTCTGCATTGTGTACATTGTTAGAAATTGTATTTGAGTTCTGCTTTACTTCTTCCTCTTTTTTTATCTCTACAGATTGTTTTAAAGGTAAATCGAATAATAAATTTGCTTGGGTACTTTCAGGTTGCTCTTCGACTTGTGTTTCTTTTACAACATCAGTAATAATAAAATCTTCTTCAACAACTTTCGTTGCTTTCACTTCTTCGAAATTTACTGGCATGCTAGCAATAATAGGGTTTGTAGAAATCAAATCCATTTTTGGTGTTGAATCTGCAGTATCATCACTTAAAGTATGAACAATTTTTTGCTCAGTTTTATTTGTTAATGGAGTATCTAAAGACGGTGATTTTGTAATTGTTTTTTCACCAAAATTATAGGTTGCTTTTTGTTCGTCCTCTAAAGTATGTACTATTTTTTTCACCTCTGTATTGGTAATGGTACTTTGTTGATCTTTTGCAAAACCAGTTGCAACAATGGTTACAGCTATTGAATCTCCCAATTCTTCATCCTCTCCAATACCCATAATGATATTGGCATCATAACCAGCTTCATCTTGAATGTAGTCGTTAATTTCTCCAATTTCATCTAAAGTAACCTCACTTGTACCAGAAACAATTAGTAACAACACATTTTTGGCTCCTGTAATTTTATTATCGTTTAATAACGGAGAATCTAACGCTTTTACAATGGCATTTTTAGCTCTACTTGTACCTTCTTCTTTTGCAGAACCCATAATTGCTGTTCCACTATTAGAAAGCACTGTTTTAGCATCATGCAAGTCAATATTTTGCTTATAGTGATGTGTTATAACTTCTGCAATTCCTTTAGAAGCAGTAGATAAGACTTCATCAGCTTTAGAGAAACCAGCTTTAAAACCAAGGTTTCCATAAACTTCACGCAATTTATTATTATTGATAACAATTAAAGAATCTACATTTTGGCGCAGTTGATCAATTCCTAATTGAGCTTGAGATGTACGTCTTTTACCTTCAAAAGCAAAAGGCATGGTTACAATACCAACTGTAAGAATGTCCATATCTTTTGCAATCTTAGCAATAATTGGTGCAGCTCCAGTTCCTGTTCCACCACCCATTCCTGCAGTAATAAACACCATTTTTGTTTGGTTGTTTAGCATCTGCTGAATTTCTTGCATACTTTCTTTAGCTGCTTGTGCACCAATTTCTGGGTTTGCACCTGCACCTAAACCAGATGTAAGATTTGCTCCTAATTGTATTTTATTAGGGATAGGACTGTTTTCTAAAGCTTGTGCATCTGTATTACAGATTACAAAATCTACTCCATTAATGTGCTGCTGAAACATGTGGTTTACAGCATTACTTCCTCCTCCTCCAACTCCTATTACTTTAATAGTGTTCGATTGTGTTTTTGGCATTATAAAATCAATGTTATCAAAATCTGCGCTCATAATAACGTTTGTATTTTTGGTTGTTATTTTATTCTTTGTAATTCTTTACTTTTTTTTAATCTTGAAACTTTAGTCTTAACACTTATTCAGCATTATCTAAAAAATCCTTTAAGCCTTCTGTAAACTTTTCGAAAAAAGATTTTTTCTTTGGCTTTTTTGGGATTTCTACTTCAGGTTCTAACTCTTCTTCTTCATTTTCAATTTCTATATTTTCAGGAGTAATTTCCTCGACAACTTCTTCAGTTTTCGTAACTTTTACTTCTTTTTCTAAACTCTCCATTAACAAACCAACTGCTGTTGCATAAGCAGGACTTGATAATGCTTCTTCTGAGTCGCCAGCCAAATGCTCGTTTGGAAAACCAATTCTTGCATCCATACCAGTAATATATTCTACTAATTGGCGTAAATGTTTTAATTGAGCTCCACCACCTGTTAACACAATCCCAGCAATCAGTTTTCCTTTTTGCGTTTCATGCCCGTAATTTTTAATCTCTAAGTATACATGCTCAATAATTTCTTGAACTCTTGCATGTATAATTTTTGATAAATTTTTAAGCGTAATCTCTTTTGGTTCTCTTCCTCTTAAACCAGGAATTGACACAATTTCTGATTCTTTATTTTCTCCTGGCCAAGCAGAACCAAACTTAATTTTTAATAATTCAGCTTGCTTTTCTATAATTGAACAGCCTTCTTTTATATCATCTGTAATTACATTACCACCAAAAGGAATTACTGCTGTATGTCTAATAATTCCATCTTTAAAAATGGCTAAATCTGTGGTTCCACCACCAATATCGATTAATGCAACACCTGCTTCTTTTTCTTCTTGACTTAACACTGCTTCTGCAGATGCTAATGGTTCTAAAGTGATTTCGTTTAAATTTAAACCTGCACTTTTAATACATCTTCCAATATTTCTAATCGATGAAACTTGCCCAACAACCACATGAAAATTCGCTTCTAAACGACCTCCATACATTCCAATTGGCTCTTTAATATCTGATTGAGAATCTACTTTAAATTCTTGTGGTAATACATGAATAATTTCCTCTCCAGGCAACATCACTAATTTATGAACCTGATTTACCAAATTATAAATATCTGACTCTTCTATAACTTCATCTGCGTTATTTCTTGTGATATAATCACTATGATGCAAACTCCTAATATGTTGACCAGCAATTCCTACAACAACATCTTCTATCTTAATTCCAGAAACACTTTCTGCTTCATCTACAGCTTGCTGTATAGATTGTATCGTTTGTGTTATATTACTCACAACACCACGTTTTACCCCTAAACTTTTGGCTTTACCAATGCCAATAACTTCAATTTTACCATATTCGTTTTTACGACCAATCATGGCTACAATTTTGGTTGTACCAATATCTAAACCTACAGCTATTTTATTGTCTTCCATTTTAGGTTATTTAGTGCACACAACTTGGTTGTGATATTTTACATTTATTGTTTTATAAATCTGAATCGTTTCGTCTTCAAATGTTTTATTATAAAACGCTTTTAATTTTTTAAATTTTACATCAACTTCGGTTAATTTCCCAAAATCGATTTTATAATTTCCACTTCTTACGGAAAATTGATACTCATTCGCGTCAGATTTTGCAATTCCAACAACTTCTTTTCGCAAAAAATCATCCTTTAAAATTTTATCTATTAAAGGAATTATTTCACTTACATCATCGTCATTTTTTATGCCAGAAACCAACAATACTCTTGCTGAATAATTGTCTGACAAAGGCACTTTTACTCCCTGCTTATCAATATAATAAGAATCATTTTTGTTAATAACTCTTGCTATTGGAGTTCGCTGTTTTATCACAGATTTTAACACACCCTGAACTGTTAAAAAAACTGCAGCCTTTTCAACATAAGGGTTCTTAGAAACATTATTCTCTAGATTGTATAAATCTATTACAGATTTTGCTTGGTTTTGTACTGTTTCGTTATTTTGTATTAACAATTTATTAACCATTTCGTGCGTCAAAAAATTGTTTTCTCCATCTTCAAATTCAACAATTATTTCTGATACTTTTTTTTGTTGATTTCTGATAGATGTAAAACTATACAAAAAACCTAAAAAGCCTACTAATACTAGAAATAACGTGTATTTTAAAAACTTTTTAACCTTCATTTTCTTGTGGTTTTACAAGTTGATTTGTTACTTCATTTATCAGCACTCCAATATCACCTGCACCTAACATTGCCACTACTTTTGCTGATGATTTTTTAATATCTTTTAAAATAGTATGTTTTTGAACTAATTTTTTCTGCTTAAGATTAATTTTACTCAACAACCATTCAGAATTTACATTTGCTATTGGTTCTTCTCTTGCAGGATAAATATCCAACAACAAAACTTCATCAAATTTTGACAGAGCACTTGCAAAATCATCAATAAAATCTCTTGTTCTAGAAAATAAATGTGGCTGAAAAACAACCAGCACTTTTTCATCAGGATACATTTCTCGAATCGAATTTTCTACAGCATTTATTTCTGTTGGGTGATGTGCATAATCATCAATCAAAACCAAATTATCGGTTTTAATTTTATATGAAAATCTACGTTTTACACCTTTAAAAGTTGATAAACGCTGTTTGATATCTTCTAAAAAAACTCCATACACATCTGCCATAGCTAATGCAGCCAAAGCATTCATTACATTATGATTTCCTGGTAAATGAAACTCTATATTTTTTATAATTTCTGATGGTGTTTGTACATCAAAAATATATTTTCCACTTTCAATTTTTAAGTTGAAAGCTTTATAATCTGCTTCTTCATTTACAGCATAGGTTAATCCTTTTAAAGGCAAACCTTTGGCTACAATTAAAGTATCAGAAACTCTTTGTGAAAAATCAAAAAATGACTCATTTAAAGCTTCAGCTGCTCCATAAATATCCAAATGATCTGCATCCATAGAAGTAATACATGCAATATTTGGACTTAATTGCAAGAAAGATCTGTCGAATTCATCTGCTTCTACAACAGAAATTTTATCTTCTCCTAAAATTAAATTAGAATTGTAATTTTCTGCAATTCCCCCTAAAAAAGATGTTGCATTTACTGCTGCCATAATATGTCCTAAAATAGAAGAAGTAGTTGTTTTTCCATGTGTACCAGCAACTGCCAAGCAAAATGTACTTTCTGTAATTTTTCCTAAAACTGCGGCTCTTTTTAAAACAGTAAAATTATTATCTACAAAATAATTAAATTCGATATGATTTTTTGGAACTGCTGGTGTATAAACCACCAAAGTTGTATCCTTATTTAAAAAAGAAATCGGAATATTTTTTAAAGCGTCTTCAAAATGGATTTCCACACCCAAATCTTGCAAATCATTTGTAACTTGAGAAGGTGTTTTGTCATAACCAGCAACATTTTTTCCAACAGACGCAAAATAACGAGCAATTGCACTCATTCCTATGCCTCCAATTCCGATAAAGAAAATAGATGTAGCCCATCCTAAATCCTTCCCAAAAGGAAGGACTTTCTCACTGTTGTCTGTATGTTTGTTATTTTTTATCAATCTTATTTTCTCTTTATCTTCCTTACTCTTTTCTCTTTTCTCTTAGCTTCTTAATTATCAAAAAATAATTTATCCATAATATTATCTCTTCCCTTTATGAAAATTAAGATGGGACTTTTAATAATTTTTCAATTTCATTTACAATTGCGTTTGTTGCTCCAGGCAATGCTAATTCGTTTATATTTTCTGATAAATGCTCTTGCTTTCCTTTATCTTTTAACAACGTTTCAAAAACAATTGGAAACGTTTCTAATTCACTTTCTGGCAACAAAATTGCCCCATGTTTATCTGCAACTGATTTTGCATTTTTTGTTTGATGATCTTCTGCCACATTTGGTGATGGAATAAAAATTACAGGTTTCCCAACAATACACAATTCAGAAACAGAACCTGCACCAGATCTTGAGATTATAATATCTGAAGCTGCATACGCCAAATCCATCTTATTTATAAATTCATGTACTTGAACATGTTCTAAATTATCATATTTTTTATACTCTTCAAAATAAAATTTACCACATTGCCAGATAATTTGAACATCTTGCTTTTTAAAGAAATCTAAATTACTTTCTATTAATTGATTTATTTTTCTTGCTCCCAAACTTCCCCCTAAAACTAAGATTGTTTTCTTTTTTTTATCAATTTTAAAAAACTCTTTAGCTTCTTGAACCTTTGTATGAATTTGCAGTAAATCTTGACGAACAGGATTTCCTGTTTTTACAATTTTTGCAATCGGAAAAAAACGAGACAAACCATCATAAGCCACACAAATTTTATTTACACGTTTGCTCAATAATTTATTTGTAATTCCTGGATACGAATTTTGCTCTTGGATTAATGTTGGTATATTTCTTCTACTAGCCATTATTAAAGTTGGCCCGCTTGCAAAACCACCAGTTCCGATAGCGATATCTGGTTTAAATTGTCTTATGATTCTCCTTGCTCTCCATAAACTATCAATCATTTTAAAAGGAAAACCAAAATTTTTAGCGATTTGTTTTCTCTGAATTCCAGAAATCCACAAACCTCTAATTTCGTAACCTGCTTGAGGCACTTTTTCCATTTCCATTTTATCTTTTGCACCCACAAATAAAAAATTTGCATCAGGATAACGCAATTTTATTTCGTTTGCTATTGCAATTGCAGGATAGATATGTCCTCCTGTTCCTCCTCCAGAAATAAGTATATTATATGGTTTCATGCAAAATATCTAAAGGGTTATCATCTAAAATATCTTCTTCTGTTTCCTGCTTAGAAGCACTTACACTTAAAATCATTCCAAGTGCAAAACAAGTCATCCAAATAGAGGTTCCTCCACTACTAATTAGTGGCAACGTTTGCCCAGTTACAGGAAACAAATTGGTAGCAACTGCCATATTTATGGTTGCTTGAAATATGATTGGAAACCCAACTCCCAGAACCAATAAAGTTCCAAAAATTGTGGTTGTTTTTCTAACAACTACAAAGATTCTAAAAAGTAGTAAAAAGTAAATGGAAACAATTATAAATCCGCCAGCTAAACCATATTCTTCAATAATAATTGCAAAAATAAAATCTGAAGATGATTGTGGTAAAAAGTTTTTCTGAATACTTTTTCCTGGGCCAACACCAACTGCTCCTCCTGTTGCAATCGCTATTTTTGCTTTTTCTACTTGGTATGCTTCTTTACTATCTGCATCAGAAAAATTCTCAATTCTGTTTTGCCAAGTTTGTACTCTGTTAGGCATTACATCTGGAAAAGCTTTGGCTATCAACACAAAAAAAGCAAGTGCTAAAATACCAACTCCCAAAATAAATCCTAAATATTTTATTGGGTAACCTCCTACAAATGTCAGCGTTAAAATCATTGTAAAAATGATCGCTGTTGTAGAGAAATTTGCAGGTAAAATCAATATTAAAATTGCAAAAACAGGCAACCATAATTGCCATAAACTTTCTTTAAAGCGAATTTCTTTTTCTTTATTCCTTGCTAAATATCTTGCTACATAAACCATCAAAACCAAACCTGCCAAAGTTGATGTTTGAAAACCAATCCCTACAAACGGAATATGAATCCATCTACTTGCGTTTGCGCCACCAATTGTGGTTCCTTGCATCAATGTAAAAATCAATAATATAATTACTATTGGCAACATTAAAACTGATCCTCCAGAAAAATAGCGATAAGGAATTTTATGAACGCCATAAATAATTGCAAAACCCATTATTAATAAAACCATGTGTTTTATTAAATACCCAAATGTAGATCCAGAACCCACAACATACACCAAGTTTGTGCTTGCGCTATACACTGGCATAAAAGAGAATATTGCCAAAATAGCAACAATTGCCCAAATGGTTTTATCTCCTTTTATATGTTGAAAAATGGTTTTCATAAGCTTCTCTTAATCTCTCCAAAGGAGAGAAACACTCTTGTTTTTATACTCTTGTTTTATTACTCTTATGTCTAATTCATTAATTTTATCTAACCTCAAAATTGCTAGCTCCTTCCCTTTGGGAAGGTTGGGATGGGCTTTAAAGATTTCTAACCGCTTTTTTAAATTGACGACCTCTATCTTCGTAATTTTCAAATAAATCGAAACTTGCACAAGCAGGAGATAATAGAACAGCTTCTCCTCTTTCTGCCAATTTATGAGATACTTTTACTGCTTCTTCTGCTCCAGCAGTTTCCACAATAATATCTACTACATTACCAAATGTATTTTTAATCTTATCGTTATCAACACCTAAACATACAATTGCTTTTACTTTTTCTCTTACCAAAGGCAATAAATCAGTATAATCATTTCCTTTATCTACACCACCAACAATCCAAATGGTAGTTTTATCCATACATTCTAAAGCATAAAAAGTTGCGTTTACATTGGTTGCCTTAGAATCGTTTATATATTCTACATCTTTAATTTTAGCAACATTTTCTAAACGATGCTCTGCCCCTTCAAAATTGGACATGCTTTCTTTTATAAAATCTCTTCTAACGCTTAATAATTGAGCAGCCATTGCTGAAGCCATTGCATTTTTTGTATTGTGTTTTCCTTTAATTGATAAAGTTGATATTGGCATGTTAATTTTTTCTTTATTTAGGTTGATTATAATCTCGTTATTTTTAATATATGCTCCATATTCTAATTCTTTTTCAAGCGAAAACGGAACTAATTTTGCTTGTGTTTTATGTTCTTTTAACCAATTATTGATAGCTTCATCATCTGCATCATAAATTAAATAATCGGTTGCTTTTTGGTTTTTTGTGATTCTAAATTTCGATTCAATATATTTGTTAAAATCGTATTCATATCTATCTAAATGATCTGGAGTAATGTTTGTTAAAATCGCAATATGACTATTAAAATTTTCAATTCCATCTAATTGAAAACTGCTAATTTCTAAGACATAATTTTCGAAATTATTTTCTGCAACTTGTTTTGCAAAACTGTCTCCAATATTTCCTGCAATTCCAACATGTAATCCAGCATTTTTTAAAATATGATGCACTAATAATGTTGTTGTTGTCTTTCCATTTGATCCTGTAATTCCAATAATTTTAGCATTCGTAAATTGTGCTGCAAACTCAATTTCTGAAATCACAGGAATTGATTTTTTTAACAATTTTTGAACTAATTCTACTTTATCAGGAATTCCAGGACTTTTCATCACAACATCAGCAGCTAAAATTTTACTTTCTGTATGTTGATTTTCCTCAAAATCTATCTCGTTATTTAAAAGAACTTGCTTGTACTTTTTTGCTATTTCTCCTTTATCAGAAACAAAAACTTTAAATCCTTTTTGTTTTCCAAGAATTGCGGTTCCTACACCACTTTCTCCTCCACCAAGAATACAAAGCCCCCTTTCCCCCAAAGGGGGTAACACTGGAATCGTTTTGTTTTTTTCTTGGTTTTTCATTTTCTTTCTGTTCTCTTGTTTCTTGTTTATTAATTATAAAAATACTTTTCTTCACAAAATTGCTAATTCCCCCTTTGGGGGTTAAGGGGCTTCTACCTCAACTTCAACGTCACAATTGTAAAAACCGCTAGTAAAATTCCAACAATCCAAAAACGGACTACAATTTTACTTTCGTGATAACTTAATTTTTGATAATGATGATGCAAAGGCGACATTCTAAAAATTCGTCTTCCTTCGCCAAATTTCTTTTTCGTGTATTTAAACCAAGAAACCTGCATGATCACTGATAAATTTTCGATAACAAAAATCCCAGCTAAAATTGGTAGCAATAATTCTTTTCTGATTGATATTGCAATCACAGCTATAATTCCACCAATAGTTAAACTTCCTGTATCACCCATAAAAACCTGGGCTGGATATGTATTGTACCATAAAAAACCAATTAAAGCTCCTGCAAAAGCTAAAATAAAAACAGTCATTTCTCCAGAGTTAGGAATGTACATGACATCTAAATAATCAGCAAAAATGATGTTTCCAGAAACCCAAGCAAAAACAGCTAATGTTACTACTATAATTGCTGATGAACCTGCTGCTAAACCATCAATTCCATCTGTTAAATTTGCTCCATTTGAAACTCCTGTTACAATAAAAACAGTAATAAAAATGAAAATAATCCAACCATATTTTTCATAACCATCACCCAGAAAACTTAATGGTTTTGAGTAATCTAACTCGTTATTTTTAAAAAAAGGAACTGTTGTTTTTGTTGATTTATGCGCTTCTCCAAAAACTTGTGTTCTTCCATTTTCTTGAACAATTTGTTGATCAATTGGCAATTGCTCTTTGATAACAACATCGTCATTAAAGTATAACATAGATCCAACAATTAAACCTAAACCAACTTGACCTAAAATTTTAAACTTACCACTTAAACCGTCTTTATCTTTTTTAAATACTTTTATATAATCATCTAAAAAACCGATTAATCCCATCCAAACTGTGGTTATAATTAAAATGATGATATAAATATTATCCAATTTTGCTAATAAAACAGCAGGAATTAACGTTGCTAAAATGATAATAACTCCACCCATTGTAGGTGTACCAGATTTTTGTTTTTGACCTTCTAAACCTAAATCTCTTACAGTTTCACCAACTTGTTTTTTTTGCAAATAATTGATAATTCTTTTTCCATAAATTGCAGAAATTAACAAAGACAAAATAAAAGCTGCTGCTGCCCTAAATGTGATAAACTGAAACACACTTGCACCAGGAATGCTAAACTGACTCTCTAAATATTCGAATAAATAATATAGCATTCTAGTTCTTTTTTAGTTGATTGAAACAATTAGTAACTTCTTCTAAATCATCAAAATGAACGCGAACTCCGTTAATTTCTTGATAATTTTCATGCCCTTTTCCTGCAATCAAAATAATATCTCCAGTTTCTGAGATTTTGCAAGCAGTTTTAATGGCTTGCCTTCTATCTAAAACTGATAATGTTTTTTTATAATTTTCTGGAGAAACACCCACTTCCATTTCATCTAAAATAGTTTGTGCGTTTTCTGTTCTTGGATTGTCTGACGTAAAAATTGCTTGATTGCTTAATTGCGAAGCAATATGCGCCATTTTTGGTCTTTTCGTTTTATCTCTATCACCTCCACAACCTACAACAGTAATCACTTTTTCGTTGTTTGTTCTGATGTCATTGATGGTTTCTAACACATTTTTTAAGGCATCTGGAGTGTGTGCATAATCTACAATTGCTGTTATTCCATCCTCAGAAATAACGTATTGAAAACGACCACTTACACTCTCTAGCTGACTTACAATCGTTAAAATTTCTAGTTTTTCTAATCCTAGTAATTCAGCAGTTGCAATAATTGCTGTTAAATTGTAAATGTTAAAAACACCAATTAATTTAGTCCAAACCTCTGTACCATCCACAGAAATTAAAGTTCCAGAAAGTTGTTTTTCTAAAATTCTAGTTTTATAATCGCCAACCGTTTTTAAAGCGTAACTATATTTTTTAGCAACCGTATTTTGCAACATGAAGTTGCCATTTTTATCATCGATATTTGTTAATGCAAATGCCGATTTTGGCAAACCATCAAAAAACGCTTTTTTTACATCTCTGTATTCTGCAAACGTTTCATGATAATCTAAATGATCATGAGAAAGATTGGTAAAAATTCCACCTGCAAACGTTAAGCCTTCTGTTCTTTTTTGATGAATTCCATGCGAACTCACTTCCATAAAACAGAATTCTACACCAGCCTCTAACATCATATCTAAATATTTATTGATAGTTAAAGAATCTGGAGTGGTATGTGTTGCTTTAAATTCGGTTTCATCAACCAAAATTTTTACAGTTGATAGCAAACCAACTTTATACCCTGCTTTGTAAAATAATTGATATAAAAGTGATGCAATGGTAGTTTTTCCATTAGTACCTGTAACCCCAACAACTGGAAATATTGTAGAAGGATTTTCATAATAATTAGCAGCCATAATTGCCAAAGCAACATTTGCATCTGCAACTTGAATATACGTAACTCCTTCTTTTTTATCACTTGGAAAATCTTCACAAATAATTACACTTGCACCTAAAGAAATTGCTTTATCAATATATAAATGACCATCTACTTGAACACCTTTTTGAGCTACAAAAACATCATTAGGCTCAACTTTTCTAGAGTCGAAAACAATGTTATTTATATCAATATTTGTATTCCCAAATACTTGTTTGATGGCAACCTTATATAATATGTCTTGTAATTTTTTCAGTTTATGATAATTTTAAAATAATTGTGGTTCCTTTTACAAGCTTTTCGCCCTTTTTTATGGATTGTGTTTTTACTTTTCCTACACCAGAAAACTGAACTTTCATTCCTATATTTTCTAACATAGAAATAGCATCCATTCCATCCATTCCCTCTACATTTGGCACTTCTTTGTAATTCTTATACGCAACTTTATCGTACGCTTTGTATTGATTATCTAAAGTTGCATATGTTACTTTTTGATTCACAGTTTGATTATCAATAGGTGTGGTTGTATAAATTTTCTGTGCAATTTCTTTAAAAATTGGCCCAGCAACAGAAGCTCCATAATATCCCTTCTCTTTATCTGGGTCGTGAACTAAAACTATACAGGAATATTTAGGATTTTCTGCTGGAAAAAAACCTGCAAAAGAAGCTGCATATTTTTCTGTTGAATAATAACCACCTTCCCATTCGCCATTTTTATTTTTAACTCTTGGAATGTATTTTTTAGCAGTTCCTGTTTTACCTGCCATTGAAAAATTGGGAGAATAAATATTATCCGCTGTTCCTTTTATCACCACGTTTTCTAAAACTTTTCTTATTTTATTAATGGTTTCTTGTGATGCAATTCTTGGATTTACAACTTCAGTTTCAAAAACCTTTTCTGCTTTATCTTCTCTTCTTAATTCTCTTACAAAACGAGGTTTTACCATAACTCCATTATTAGCAACAGCATTGTAAAACATTAAAGTTTGCATTGGTGTTACAGAAATTCCATAACCCCAAGCCATCCATTCTAAAGAAATTTTACTCCAAGCTTTGTCAGATGGTTTTGGTATGTAAGGTTTTCCTTCTCCTTTAATTTGAAAACCAATTGGTTTTGTAAATCCGTATTTTTCTATTTTATCGATGAACTTTTCTGGTTGATGATCGTAATGTTTTTTAATCAACTTTACAATTCCAACATTCGATGAAACCTCAAAAACTCTTGCAGCAGAAATTTCTCCATAACCACCATGTTTTGAATCTTCAACTTTTCTGTTATTGACGTAAATTCTACCTCTTTCAGTATCTACAACTGTAGATGTATCAATATATTTATCATCTAAAACAGCCATTAAACTTGCTAATTTAAAAGTAGAACCAGGTTCATGACTTTCCCAAACTGCATAGTTTCTTTTCTCAAAATACGTTCCTTTTGATGTTCTTCCTAAATTAGAAATAGCTTTAATTTCGCCAGTGGCAGTTTCCATAACTACAGCACAACCATGCTCTGCATCAAAATATTCTAACTGACGCAACAAAGCATGGTGAGTAATATCTTGAATATTTACATCAATTGTTGTAATCACATCATGCCCATCAATAGGCTCTTTTTCATTAACATCAGAAATTGGTTTCCATTGATTTTTTGCGATTTTTTGTTTCCAACGCAAGCCATTTTCACCTTCCATAAAATCTGCAAAAGCACCTTCAATGCCAGCTTCTCCTCTAAAATCTGCATAGCCAATTGTACGTTCTGCAATTTTACCTATTGGATGCTCTCTTACTGTTTTATGCTCCGCAATAAAACCTCCTTGATAAACACCCAAATTAAAAATTGGGAATGATTTCATTTTCACGTAATCATTATACCCAACATTTCTGGCTATTAACAAATACCTGTTTTTACGTTTTTTTGCGTTTCTTAATTTTGTTTGATAATGGCTTGCAGAATAGCCAAACATTTTTGACAATTCTTTAGATAATGCTGCAATATTTTTTTCAAAAACAGTTCCATCTACTGCAACAACATCCATTCTAATGGTATATTTAGACATTGATGTTGCCAACAAATTACCATCCGCAGCATAAACATTTCCTTTATTCGCAGAAATTGTAAACTCTTTTACTGTAAGATCTGTAGAAAGTTTTCTGTATTTTTCTCCTTGAAAATATTGAATGTTTACCACACGAAAAATAACCGCAAACAAAATAAGCGTAATAAAACCAGCTACAATGTAGAATTTGGTAAGGATGCTTTTTTTGTGAGTTGCCAATTTGTTTTAGTCTTTATAGGTTACTTTTATTTTTTTTGGAGGATTTCCTGAAGGTTTCAGCCCTCTAGATTTTGCTTTTTCTCTAATGTTAGATTCCATCTTCATTCGCATTAAAATGGTTCCTGTATCTACATATTCTGCTCGTAATTCTCGTTTCTTTTTATTTAACTCCGATATTTCTATCACTTTTTTATCTGCACTGTGTGCGCTTGAAATCATAATTAACAAAAGCACAACTACGAATATGATGATTCGCCAATTTTTAAAAGCAGACTCATCTGTAAGGAAACTTCCTCGCAAAAAATCGTAAATACCTCTTTTAACTTTTGTCATACTTCTTTAATTCAAGGTTTAAGGTTTAAAATTCAAAGTTGATTGTGGAATCTGTACTTTTAAAATTTTATCTTGTTTCTTGTTTCTTGTTTCCTGTCTCTCTTTTCTTTACTCTTTTTCTTTACTCTTTATTCTATATTCTTCACTCTATTTTCTCTCTTCTTTCAAAGTTGCAATTCTTAATTTCGCACTTCTTGCTCTGTTGTTAATTTTGATTTCTTCTGGAGTTGGAATGATTAATTTCCCAACTCTTTTTAAAGGTTCATTAGATCTCCCAAAAGCATCTTTTTCTGGCTCACCCTTAAATAAACCTGTATGAATAAATCTTTTAACCAATCTATCTTCTAAAGAATGATAAGAAATAACACTCAATCTTCCTTCGTCATTTAATAAATTCGGAATTTGTAACAAAAACTCCTTTAAAACCTCCAACTCTTCATTTACCTCAATTCGGATTGCTTGAAAAATTTGCGCTAAAATTTTATGCTCTTTTGCGTTTGGTAAATATTTCTTTAAAATCGTTTTTAATTGAAAACTAGTCTCAATTTTTTCATTTTGTCTTTCTTCTACAATTGTTTTGGCAACATTCTTAGAATTTCTAATTTCACCATACATAAATAATATGTCTGCTAATTTTTCTTCTGAATAAGTGTTTACAACTTCTTTTGCTGATATTTTAGAACGTTGATTCATTCTCATATCTAAATCGCCCTCAAAACGAGTTGAAAAACCTCTTTCTGCTTCATCAAATTGATGAGAGGAAACTCCTAAATCTGCTAAAATTCCATCAACTTTTTTTATCCTATGGAATCTTAAAAACCTTGAGATATATCTAAAATTCTCTGGAATTAATACAAAACGCTCATCATCAATTACATTTGCTAAAGCATCAGGATCTTGATCAAAAGCGAATAATTTTCCGTTTTTGCCTAATCTTTTCAAAATTTCTTTTGAGTGACCTCCACCACCAAAAGTAACATCAACATACACACCATCTTCTTTGATAGCAAGTGCATCCACGCTTTCTTTTAATAAAACTGCATTATGATAACTCATCGAATTCTGTATTTCCCATTACTTCTTCAGCCAAATCTGCAAAATCATCTGCAGCATCGTCAATGGCTTTTTCGTACTTGTCTTTATCCCAAATCTCAACAATGTTTCCAGAAGACGACATCACTACTTGTTTCTGTATTCCAGCAAAATCGCACAAATCTTTTGGTATTTGAACTCTACCAGTTGCATCTAATTCCACCAACTTTACACCAGCCGTAAACCTTCTTATAAAATCGTTGTTCTTTTTTTTAAATTTGTTCAATTTGTTAATTCTTTCCATCATTATATTCCATTCTTTCATAGGATATAATTCTAAGCACTTCTCAAATACTGCTCTTTTCAACACAAAACCTTCTTGTAAAATTGGTTGCATTTGCTTTTTGAGAGCTGATGAAACCATCACTCTGCCTTTAGCATCTGCTTTACATTCGTATGTACCAATTAGGTTTATCACGTTTAAGAATTAATTAACATCAAAAATATGTAAATTTTACCACTTTTTACCACTTTTTACCACATTGTTAATAAAAACAACCAATAACCCTATTCTACATGAGAAAACCACTTGTTAACAACTGCATTCATGGATTCATGAAAACGATTTCCATCTAATAAAAAAGAATTACATTTGCCATCGAGAGCAATCAAACAAAATCAATGACTGACAAATTAAAAACCGAAGGTGATTTCACCTACGCAGAAGCTGGAGATGGACCTGCAATCATTGTTTTACATGGATTAATGGGTGCTTTGAGTAACTTTGGAGCTACTTTTGATCATTTTTCTAACAATGGATATAAGGTATTAATACCTGAATTACCTTTATACACTCTTCCACTTATAAAAACGAATGTTAAAAATTTAGCAAGCTATCTAAAAGATTTTTTAGAATTTAAGCAAATTGATAGCGCTATTCTTTTAGGAAACTCTTTAGGTGGCCATATTGCCTTGTATTTTACCAAACATTATCCTGAAAAAGTAAATACTATTGTACTTACAGGAAGTTCTGGTTTGTATGAAAAAGCAATGGGAGATAGTTTCCCAAAAAGAGGAAATTACGAGTATATTGAAAATAAAGCTAGAGAGGTTTTTTACGATCCAAAAGTTGCCACGAAAGAATTGGTAGATGATGTGTATGCTACTGTAAATGACAGAATAAAGGCTTTAAAAACCTTGTCTATTGCTAAAAGTGCAATTCGTCATAACATGAAAAATGATTTACCAGAAATGACACAACCTACGTGTTTAATTTGGGGAAAACAAGATGGAGTTACACCTCCAGAAGTAGCTGTGGATTTCCATAAATTATTGCCAAATTCAGATTTATTTTGGATTGATAAATGTGGACATGCTGCAATGATGGAAAGACCTGAGGAATTCAATCAAATTTTGTTTGATTGGCTAAAATCTAGAAATATATAAAACTTTTTTGTTGTGAAAATTAAGTCTGCTGAATTTGTAATGAGTAACAGCAATGTTATAAATGCACCCAAAGATAGGATTCCTGAATATGCTTTTATTGGGCGATCTAATGTTGGAAAATCTTCATTAATTAATATGTTAATGGAGCGTAAAGATTTGGCTAAAATTTCTGGTAAACCTGGTAAAACGCAATTAATAAATCATTTTAAAATAAATGATGAATGGTTTTTGGTAGATTTACCTGGGTATGGTTACGCATCTGTTTCAAAAAAGAAACGTGTAATTTTTCAGTATTTTATTGAAAACTATTTTAAGGAAAGAGAACAATTGGTTTGTACGTTTGTTTTGATTGATTCCAGACACGATCCTCAAAAAATCGATTTAGATTTTATGCAGTTTCTAGGCGAGAATCAAATTCCTTTTTGCATTGTTTTTACAAAAGCAGATAAATTAGGTAGTTCTAAATTGAACAAACAAATAACATCTTACAAAAAGAAATTACTACAACATTGGGAGTCTTTACCAATGAACTTTTTAACCTCTTCTCAAACAGGTTTAGGTAGAAAAGAGTTTTTAGATTTTATTGATGGCGTAAATAAAGATGTTGCCAAAGATTTTAAATAAAACTTTTCGACTGAGCTCAAAGTAACACGTATATGCATTCTACAAAACAAAACTTACAAGTACTTTTTGAAGATAATCATATCATCATCATTAATAAACGAGCTGGAGATATTACACAAGGTGATAAAACTGGCGATAAACCTTTAAGTGATGTTGTTAAAGAATACGTAAAAGACAAATACAACAAGCCTGGCAATGTTTTTATTGGTACTGTACATAGATTGGATAGACCAACATCTGGAATTGTTATTTTTGCAAGAACCAGCAAAGCTTTAGAGCGTTTAAATAAAATGTTGCGTGATAAAACCATCAACAAAACCTATTGGGCATTGGTTAAAAAGCAACCTAAAAAAGAAAGCGATAATTTAATAGATTTTCTAAAAAAAGACACTAAAAAGAACAAATCTTTTGTGTACAAAAAGGAAATTGAAGGCAGTAAAAAAGCGACCTTACACTACAAAACAATTAAAAAACTAGACAATTATACTCTGTTAGAAATTGATTTAGAAACTGGCAGACATCACCAAATAAGAACACAACTCTCTTATATTGGTTCTCCTATAAAAGGCGATTTAAAATATGGTTTTGATAGAAGCAACAAAGATGGCAGCATCAGTTTGCATGCTCGTAAAATTGAGTTTATTCATCCTGTTTCTAAAGAAAAAATTGCGCTAATTGCTCCAACTCCAGATGATGTAATTTGGAACGCTTGTAACTAAGTATTTTTTACTATTTTTAAGAAATATTTTTAAACAATGAAAGCGCTTAAATATTTCTCCATCTTAATTTTACCACTTGTCGTTTATATTTCTTTTACCAATAAGGGTTGGCTTACACATTTGCCTGCTTTGGTTTTCTTTGGCTTGGTTCCTTTTTTGGAGTTTTTCATCAAACCGAATAAAAATAATTTTACCAAAGAGGAAGAAATGGTTGAGAAAGAAAATAAACTATATACGTATTTATTATACGCAACTTTACCCATTCAAATTGTATTTTTATTTTTCTTTTTTGACGCCATTCAAGAACCTAACTTAACCAATTCAGAAATTTTTGGACGCGTTTTTGGGATGGGCATTATGTGTGGAGTTCTAGGTATAAATGTTGGGCACGAATTAGGCCACAGAAACAACAGATTTGATGAATTTATTGGAGAAATATTATTACTAACGTCTTTAAATACACACTTTTTACCTTATCATAATGGAGGACATCATTTTAATGTAGCCACTCCAAAAGATGCAGCAACAGCCAAAAAAAACGAATGGCTTTTTATTTTTTGGATTCGCTCTCACTTTTCAAGTTATTTAAAAGCTTGGGAATTAGAAAACAAACGAATAAACGAATCAAATCGTTTTTGGTTTCATCATCAAAATAGAATGGTTGTGTACACGATTTGTAATTTAACAATCTTGAGTTTGATTTACTTTTTCTTCGGACAATTTGTGTTATTTGCATTTCTTGGAGCTGCAGTTTCAGGAATTATTTTATTAGAAACTGTAAACTATATTGAGCATTATGGTTTGTTGAGAAAACAAAACGAACATGGGCGTTATGAACGTGTAAAAAGGAATCATTCTTGGAATTCAGATCATCAAGTTGGGCAGGTTTTGTTGTTTAATTTATCTCGTCATTCAGATCATCATTATAATGGTGCAAAACATTATCAACTCTTAAAAACAGTTCCAGAAAGTCCGCAAATGCCAACAGGCTACCCAGGCATGATGTTGTTATCACTCTTTCCTCCTTTATGGTTTTGGGTGATGAACAAAAAAATTAAACAAATCCAATCATAAATTATGTCCACAGAAAAAACGGTTTCTGAAGCAATTCATTATAGACGCTCAGTAAGAGTTTATGATGCAGAAAAACCAATTGATAAAAACATCGTAAAAAAATGTATTGAGCAAGCATCTTTAGCACCCAATAGTAGCAATATGCAATTGTGGGAGTTTTATCACATCACCTCAAAAGGCACTATTGCTAAAATTGCACCTTTTTGTTTTAATCAAAATGCAGCTAAAACTGCCCAACAATTGGTAATTTTTGTTACCCGAAAAGATTTATGGAAACAAAGAGCAAAAGCCAACTTACGTTTTATTGACAGTAATTTTGGCGCAAACAACCCAAAAACTGAACAAACTAAAAGAGAAAAAACAGCCAGAAGTTATTATGGAAAAATTATCCCTTTTGCGTATGCTGATTTTTTAGGGATTTTAGGATATTTAAAATATATGATGGTTTCCATCATCGGACTTTTTAAACCCATTTACAGACAAGTTAGAAAAAGCGATATGCGTATTGTTGCTCATAAAACCTGTGCTTTAGCTGCTCAAAACTTTATGATTTCTATGGCTGCAGAAGGCTATGACACTTGCCCAATGGAAGGTTCAGATACTTTGCGCGTAAAAAAATTGTTAGGATTGCCTTTTGGTGCTGAAATAAATATGATTGTTTCTTGTGGCATCAGAAAACCAGAGGGTGTTTATGGAGAACGTTTTAGAATTCCTTTTAAGGACGTTTATACCGAGGTTTAAAATTAATATATTTACAAAAAAAAACATGAAAAAAATTATAATTCTACTTATCCTTTTTTTACAATTCTCAACATATTCTCAAGAAGATTTTGAAGGTATTTTAAAATTCAAAATCAAAATACAAGATAAAACAGGACAAATGACTGACGAGCAAACTGATATGTATGTAGGTAATTTGCAAACATATTATCTTAAAGGTAAAAAATATAAATCAGAAATGAATGGTATGTTAAAAATGATGACATATCATGAAGGTAAAGACACTTTATTTACTAAAATGAATGGTGTAAACACATTAATGTATTCGTTGTCTGATGAAAGTGAAGAAAAAGTAATTTCTTACGAATTTAAAAAAACTGACAAAGTTGTTCTTGGCTATAAATGCGAATTACTTGAAGTAAAAACAAACAAAGGTTTTCATCAATATTATTTTAATAAAGATTTAAAAAATTCACCAACCGCTTACGAAAATCATAAAATGGGATTATGGGATTTTTTTACTGAAAAAACTGGTGGAGCGCTTTCTATTATTCAAATTTCTGATGTCGAAGATTTTAAAAGCTCTATTGAATTAATTTCTGTTGATAGAAAAAAATTAGACGACAGTACTTTTGTGAAACCTAACTTACCTATTGTTAAAATGCCAGAATAAAAAGTGAGAAATTAGAGGATTTGAAGGTGTTTATAGGGAATGTTTTAAAATTCCTTTTGAGGAAGTTTATTAAGAAGTTTAAATGGAAGAAATTTTTGGACTTGGAATTCTATGGTTAATATGTAATTTCATAGGTGGGACTTTAAGATGGATTTATGGTTCAGTTTGGAGAACTATTTTTAACAAACCTAAATTCAAATATAAAGAATATGTTTTTGGAGTCGAAAATACCAAAGATCATTTTGACGTTCATGGACATCATTTAAATAATATGATTATTACATTTATTTTTATAGGATTATCAGTTGCTATTCTTTCTTCAATTTAGCTTTTAGACTTCAACACCAACACATTTTCACTTCTTTTTATTTGAACCTGATTTAGTTTCATGTCTACAAATTCACCATTTACGAACTTTTGAGCTTGATCTTTATAATGAGGACTAAAAACATTGCCTGATTGTCCTGTTGGTACAATACCCAAACTATTTCCTATATCAGAAAAATCTATGACTCTTCTTGTAGATGGCCCAGCAGTAATTTTATAAACTCCTGTGCTATCTAATTTAAAAATTTGATTGTTGATGACTTCATTTCCACCAACAGTTTCAAAAGGCCCAACATTAAATATTGTACGCAAAACACCACCAGCTTTTCCAATAGCATGTTCATGTTCTACAGAAATTACTCTTTTCCAAAACCAATCATCCACATTTTTACCTAATTGATTTTCTAAAAACTCAAAACTACTTTTAAAAGAATTGGTTATAATTTCTTCTCTGTTTTCAACGTTTTCTAACGTAGAAACATCATCCCACCAAACAGAATTTGCTCTATTAATTTGAATTGGCAATGCTTGATCTTGCAATTGAGAGTTGATAAACAAATCAAAACTATTTCCTAATTCATCTTTATAGGTATTTGCCAAAACTTCATATAAAAAACGATTGTAAATTGTTGGAGCAACTGCCTCTTTCATATAGTTTCCATCCCATTTTTGTAAAATAGCAATCGCTTTTTTCTGTGAAACATTTAAATCAGATTCATTGATATTTTCAATTAAATCCGCAGCAATTTCAGAAACTGTAGATGATTTTACATCAAACATCATTTTTGCAACATCTTCTTTTGTAAAATCGTTTTTAGCCTCTAATAATTGCGTAATTCTTTTGGCTCTATCTTGTGGTTGATAATATCCAGGATACAATTTTCCTCTCACAGAATCTGGCTGATTATTTGCTGAATACACATAATTCCAACTTGGATTTATGGCTTGTGGATTTTCTTCGAAAGGTAAAAATTCAGTGATTTCATCTTTACCAGAAGCACCATCTAAATAGGTTTTAGAGGACACACTATCTCTTAATTGATACAATTTCGCAGAAGCAAACCAAGCCACATTCCCTTTTGCATCACCATACATTACATTTAAACCTGGAGCATGAATTTTAGCAACAGCATCTTTAAAATTGGTTAACGATTTTGCGTGAGACATTTCATAAGAAACATCTAATTGCTCGTTTTTAAGCTGCGTATACATCCAATTCATGGCAATGGGTCTGTCATCTTCTAAATGAGCAATAATGCCATTCATAATTGGCCCATGTTTTGAAACTTGCACTTGAAAAGTAGTATCTTTTTGGTCTTTTACGCTGATGGTTTTATCAATAATTGTATAATCTTTAAACCCATCTACAGTTTTATACTGATTGGAATTTTTAGAATTATTTTCTTCGATATAAAAATTTAAATCGTCGTTTGCCAACATTGTTAAACCATAGGCATACTCAGTATTATGCCCTAATAATGGAAAAGGCATCAATGCAATATTGAATCCATAAATTTCAAAATCGGGTGTTTTTATATGATTTTGATACCAAACAGAAGGTTGAGAAAACCCAATATGAGGATCGTTTGCAAAAATTACTTTCCCCTTTGCAGTTTTTTCTGGCGCAATTACCCAAGAGTTACTCCCAATAAACGTTGAAACAGGTAATTGATCCATCAACTTGCTAACAGCAGCAGACATTTGCCCTTTAATTTCTTTAGTTTCGTATTTGTTGATTGTTAAATCTCCAAAATCTGTAGTCATCACCTCATTAAAATAAGCATCTCCTAATTTCTCTTTTATTTCTGTTAAAAAAGGATCTGTTTTATGGGCGACTGCAAAGCTAAAAGCCATATAACCAAATACATTATATACGTCTTTTATGGTGTAATTTTCTTTTTCTACGCCTACTAAAGAAAATTCTAAAGGCGTTTTTCCATCATTTATATATTGATTAATTCCATCTAAATACGATTGCGTTAACATATAAGCTTCAGAGTTTTTATCCAAATTAGCAATTGTTTTTTCAGCAGCTTCTTCAATTCCTAAACCTGCAAAAAACACATCTGTAGCAAGCAAATCTTTGCCAAACATTTCAGACAATCTACCTGAAGCAATTCTTCTAATCAATTCCATTTGCCACAATCTATCTTGAGCATGCACATAGCCCAAAGCTACATAAGCATCTTTTTGGTTTTGTGCATTGATGTGAGGAACCCCAATTTCATCAAAATAAACAGTTACTTCTTCAGATAAATTTTTGATTTCTAATTCTCCATCATATTTTGGATGATAAGTCATGGAATACAACCAAACTCCAACAACCACAAGAACAATTACTAAAACTAAAAACTTTAAGGCTTTTTTGATAAATTTCATTTGAAAATTTTTGATGAGGCCAAAGATAAAATATTTATGTTGTATTTTTGATGTTTAACAATTTCATCATTTATGAAAAAAATTCAAATGGTTGACTTACAAAGTCAATATCAACAAATAAAAGAAACAGTAGATGCTTCCATTCAAGAAGTATTAAACACATCCTCTTACATTAATGGACCTTTGGTGCATGAATTTCAAAAAGATTTGGAAGATTATTTAGGAGTAAAACACGTAATTCCTTGTGCAAATGGAACTGACGCTTTGCAAATTGCAATGATGGGTTTAGGTTTAGAGCAAGGAGATGAAGTAATTACAGCCGATTTTACATTTGCAGCAACTGTAGAAGTGATTGCGCTATTAAAATTAACACCAGTTTTAGTTGATGTTGAAGCTGATACTTTTAACATTAATATTGAAGCGCTTAAAAAGGCAATTACTTCAAAAACAAAAGCCATTGTACCTGTTCATTTATTTGGACAAGTAGCCAATATGGATGCAGTTATGGAAATTGCCAAAGAACATAATTTGTTTGTAATTGAAGATAATGCACAAGCAATTGGTGCCAATTATACGTTTAAAGATGGTACACAAAAAAAGGCTGGAACTATTGGAAATGTAGGAACAACTTCATTTTTCCCTTCTAAAAACTTAGGGTGTTATGGAGATGGAGGCGCTATTTTTACCAATGACGATGACCTTGCACATACTTTAAGAGGTATTGTAAATCATGGCATGTACGAACGTTATTATCATGATGTTGTGGGTGTAAATTCTAGATTAGACTCTATTCAAGCTGGAGTTTTAAAAGCAAAATTGCCGAATTTAAACGATTATTGTAATTCAAGAAGAAATGCAGCTCGTTTTTATAATAATGCTTTTGCAAACAACCCAAACATTATAACTCCAACTGCAAAATCTAACAAAACAGCAAATTGTAATCAAATTTGTGATGTTTGTGATTGCCACGTTTTTCATCAATATACATTACAAATTACCAATGGAAAAAGAGATGAATTACATAAACATTTGTTAACGAAAGATATTCCAAATGCTATTTATTATCCTGTAGCTTTGCATTCACAAAAAGCTTACAAAGATGAAAGGTATAATGAAAGCGATTTCCCTGTAACCAATGAATTGGTAAAAACAGTAATTTCTTTACCTATGCACACAGAATTAGAGAAAGATCAATTGACGTTTATTACTGAAACCATCATCAATTTTTTAAAATAAATAACCCCAAATAACAAACAACCAATGAAGAAAATTTTAGTAACAGGAGGCCTTGGTTTTATAGGTTCTCACACAGTAGTTGAATTGCAAAACGAAGGTTTTGAAGTTGTAATTATAGATGATTTATCAAACACAACACTATCAGTTTTAGATAGTATTACAGAAATTACAGGCATTAAACCAACGTTTCATAAAGCTGATGTAAGAAATAAAAGCGAAATAAAAGCCGTTTTTGATGCGCATAAAATTGATGGAATTATTCATTTTGCTGCGTTTAAAGCTGTTGGAGAAAGCATTGCAAAACCTTTAGATTATTATGAAAATAATTTAAGCTCACTAATTTATATTTTACAAGAAGTTAGAGATCGTAAATTAGATAATTTTATATTTTCTTCTTCTGCAACTGTTTATGGAGAACCAGATTCATCACCAATTACAGAAAATGCTCCTGTAAAAAAGGCAGAATCTGTGTATGGAAATACTAAAAAAATTGGTGAAGAAATTATAAAAGATAGTAGTAAAGCTTATGGAATTAATGCAATTGCTTTGCGTTATTTTAACCCTATTGGCGCTCACCCAAGTGCAAAAATTGGTGAATTACCATTAGGAGTTCCTGCAAACTTAATTCCTTTTGTTACACAAACTGCAGCAGGAATTAGAAAAGAATTATCTGTTTTTGGTGATGATTACCCAACTGAAGATGGAACTGCAATTCGCGATTATATTCATGTTGTAGATTTAGCAAAAGCTCATATTGCAGCTTTAAAAAGGCTTATCAACAAAAACAATAAAAATACTTTTGAGTTTTTTAATATTGGAACTGGAAAAGGAACCTCTGTATTAGAAGTGATAAAAGCATTTGAAAAAGTTAACAATTTAAAGTTGAATTATAAAATTGTTGACAGAAGACAAGGTGATGTAATGACTTGTTATGCAGATACAGCACACGCAAATAAAGAGTTGAACTGGAAAACAGAAATTAGCTTAGAAGAAGCTTTACGTTCTGCTTGGAAATGGCAACAGAAACAATCTGCTTAAGATTAAAATTAACCATTAAAAAAGCTTCATAAATGTAATTTTATGAAGCTTTTTTAATTTTACGAAACTTTAATTTATCCTTTCACTGGCACTGAAACTATCGTGTTTCCCCAACCTAAATGCATAGTCGCATCTTCTTCTTCACCATCAAAAATAATAGAAAATGCTTCAATTGAGTCTTTAGATTTAGAAACTTTTCCAGAAACTCTTACAACATCTTCTTCCTTATCATAAAAATAAGAACCCCAAACATTTTTTTGGTTGCTTAAAATAAACGTCCAATCTGCATCTGTTGGAATTGTAAATAAAGTGTACGTTCCTGCTTTTACTGCTTTGTCTCCAAAAGTTACATCTTTATAAAAGGTAATTTCAGCAGCTTCATTTGCACCTGTTCTCCAAACTTTATCATTTGGCGCTAACTTATCTAGCGTTCTTCCTTTTAATTGCGGTCTACTATACACAACTTTTACAAGTTTGTCAGCATTTCTCCAATTTACTGGGTAAGATGCAGCATCCATAGGACTTTTATCCATTGGTGCCCATTCTTGAGCATTTGCATTTGTAGTGGAAATCAAAGCAATTGTAAAAATTGCAATTGATAAGATAGCGTTTTTCATATGATTTACTATTTAAATTTATTATGGATTATTAAGATTTCAAATTTATAAAACGTTAATTTCAAGATTCTTAATCTTCTGTTAAGATTTTAATGACAACCACAATCTGTACCACATTTGCTTTTTTTCTTAGCAGGAAAAAAATATTTCTTCACTAAAAAAGCGATTGCTACAAAAAGTAATATATATACAATAATTTCTTGCATTAACTTAAAATTTGATAGGTTAAAAAAGAGGCTAAATAAGCCAATAACCCCATACCAAACAATTGAATTAAAGGCCATTTCCAGCTTTTAGTTTCGCGTTTTACGATGGCCAAAGTTGCCATACATTGCATCGCAAAAGCATAAAAGACCATTAACGACATACCCACAGGAAAATTAAACAATTTTCCTCCTGAATCATTTACTTCTGCTGCCATTTTTTGTTTGATGGTTGTTGTGTTTTCATCATCTGCTTCTACACTATAAATAGTTGCTAAAGTACCTACAAAAACTTCACGAGCTGCAAAAGAGGTTATCAAAGCAATGCCTATTTTCCAATCATATCCTAAAGGTTTTATTGCTGGCTCTATAGATTTTCCCATAATGCCAATATAAGAATTCTCTAATTTTGCTGAGGCTATTTTTTGTTCTAACTCATCATCACTTAAATTTTGATTTACAACATTTTCTGCAACATTTTGCGCTGCATTTTTATAACTATCACCACCATTTGATGCTAAAAACCATAACACAATAGAAAGTGCTAAAATAATTTTACCAGCTCCAAAAACAAAAGCTTTTGTTTTTTCGACTACTTCATAAAATACATTTTTAAAAGATGGCAATTTGTAATTTGGCATTTCAATAACAAATAAAGATCTCGATTTTATTTGTAAAGTTTTGTGTAAAATATAAGCTGCTAAAATTGCGCTTACAAAACCTAAAGCATATAATAATAGTAAGACTAAGCCTTGTAAATTTAAAAATCCTAAAACCTTTTTATCTGGAATTACCAACGCAATTAAGATGGCATACACAGGTAAACGTGCAGAACAGGTTGTAAATGGTGTAACTAAAATGGTTATTAAACGCTCTTTCCAACTTGAAATAGTTCTTGTAGCCATAATTGCAGGAATTGCACACGCTGTTCCAGAAATTAACGGAATAATACTTTTACCATTCATTCCAAAACGTCGCATAATTTTATCCATTAAAAAAACAACACGACTCATGTAGCCTGTTTCCTCTAAAATAGCAATGAATAAAAATAAAATAGCAATTTGTGGGATAAAAATAACAACCCCTCCAATTCCAGGAATAATACCTTCCGTTAATAAATCTGTAAAAACACCAGCTGGTAAATTACTTTTTGCAAAATCTGATAATTGTGCAAAAGTACCGTCTATAAAATCCATAGGAACTGATGCAATATCAAAAATTGATTGAAAAATTAAAAGTAAAATCAGAAAGAAAAATAGATACCCAAAAATTTTATGTGTAAAAACTCTATCTAACCTGCCTCTTAAATCTTTGGCTTTTGTTTTATCAATTATATAGGTTTTCTTTAAAATTTTGTTGATTTCTTGATAACGAAAAATGGTTTCTTTATGCTGATATTTTTTTAATTTAGAAGTATCTTCTTTAAAAGCTAATAATGCTGCTTTTTCTTTTTGAGTAATGGTTTCTGGAAAATTATTTTGAGTAACCATTAACCATAATTCATACAGCGAATAATTAGGACTAATTTCTTTTAATTTATCAAAATAATCTGGATCTACTTTAGAATTTATGCCACATAAAGGTGATGCTTTTGCAGCAACATGACAACGAATAATCGCAGCTTTTACCTCATTTATACCTTCGTTTTTTCTTGCACTGATTAAAACAACTTCTGTATTTAATTCTTTTTTTAAAAGCGATAAATCAATAGAAATTCCTTTTTTATCCATTTGATCAACCATATTGATGGCCAAAACTGTTGGAATTTCTAAATCTTTAATTTGAGAAAATAAAAGTAAATTACGTTTTAAATTCTCTACATCAGCAACCACTAAAATTACATCTGGTGATGCTTTAATATCTTTATTTAACAAGGTTTTTAAAACAATACTTTCATCAATAGAAGTTGGATTGATACTGTAAGTTCCTGGTAAATCTGTAATAATTGCATTTTGAGTTGGCGATAATTTACAAACTCCTAATTTCTTATCAACAGTAATTCCTGGGTAATTACCCACTTTTTGGTTTAAACCTGTAAGTTGATTAAAGAGTGATGTTTTACCTGTATTTGGGTTCCCAATTAAAGCAACTTTTATATCGTTATTAGCCATTTACAAACTTGCTTTTAAGATTTTAATTAACGAAGCTGTCTCTTTTCTGATCGCTAAATGACTCCCATTAACACAAATATATAAAGGGTCTTTTAAAGGTGCAATTTGTACCAACTGCACTTCAGCTCCAGGCAAACAGCCCATTTCTAATAATTTTAAGGGAATAAAATCTAACGATTCTTCAGAAATATATCCTATTTCTCCAATGTATAATGTTGCTATTGTGCTCAAAGATTCTAATTTGGTGAGCAAAGATAATCATTTAGAATCATTCTAAACAAGTTATTTTCTGGTATATTCTTCTTTTAACAAAGCCACGTCTTTTTTTAACTTTTCCATGTCTTCTTTTTCGGTTCCATCATAATACCCACGAATGCGTTTTTCTTTATCAACTAAAATAAATTGCTCTGTGTGTATAAAATCGTCCTCACCTCCATCACCTTCTTCAATCACAGCAAAATAACTTTTTCTTGCTAGCTCATAAATGTGTTTTTTATCACCAGTTGTTACATTCCATTTACCATCAATTACCCCTTTATTATCAGCATATTCCCTTAACACAGCAACACTATCAATTGTGGGCGTTACAGAATGTGATAAAAACATAATATCATCATCATTTTTATAAAACTCTTGCAATTCGCTCATATTATAAGCCATCATAATACAGATGTTTGTGCATCGTGTAAAAAAGAAATCAGCTACGTAAATTTTATTTTCGTAGTTTTTATTGGTTACAATTTCTCCATTTTGGTTGATTAATTCGAAATCTTTAATCGTATGATTTTTAGTAACGTGCCTTAAATCCGTATCTACTAATTGAGGATTTACATCATTAGGATTGTAAATTTTTAATCTTTTATCAACCTTTACCAAATGATAAAAAACAGGAATAGAAATTGCCGAAAAAACAACTAAAAAGATAAGTGTTGCTTTACTTTTTTTAAAAAATTTTAAATCCATTAAAAAGATATTTTTGCAAATTTACGGCTTATAAAAATGGTAAAGAAATTGCGGAATCTAAAAAACATCTAAAATGTATGTTAAAATAAAAAGCTAGCTTTAATAGTTCTTTTTATACTCTCTATAAAAACGTACATTTGTGCGTTTTAAAAATTAAGATTTAACGCTGAATGGAAATATTAATAAAAGCATCACAATTTATTTTAAGCTTATCATTACTAATTGTTTTGCACGAAATGGGGCACTTTATCCCTGCAAAATTGTTTAAAACCAAAGTAGAAAAATTCTATTTATTTTTTGATTATAAATTTTCGATTTTTAAGAAAAAAATTGGAGAAACCGTGTATGGAATTGGTTGGATTCCTTTAGGTGGCTACGTAAAAATAGCAGGAATGATTGATGAAAGCATGGACAAAGAACAAATGGCTTTGCCTCCTAAACCTTGGGAATTTAGATCTAAACCAGCTTGGCAACGTTTAATAATAATGTTGGGTGGTGTTTTTGTAAATTTTGTTTTAGGAATTTTCATTTACATTATGTTGATGTGGTCTTATGGAGAAGAATATTTACCAAACGAAAACTTAACAGATGGTATTTGGGTGCAAGATTCTTTAGCGATGGATTTAGGCCTAAAAACTGGTGATAAAATTTTAACTGTTGATGGAGAAAGAATTAGAAAATTCAGCCAAATTACGTTAGAATTCATCAATGGAGAAAAATTTAGTTATGAAAGAAATGGAGAAGTTTTTGAGAAAAAATTACCTGTAGATTTCATCTCAAAATTAATAGATAGAAAGAAAAATGACGATGGCCCAATAGTTTCTGTGCGATATCCTTTTATGATTGGAAACATTCCTAAAGAATCTCATAATATTGATTCTCAACTTAAAGTAAAAGACTTAATCGTAGAAGTAAATGGTGCAAAAGCTGTTTATTATGATGAAATTGAAGATCGATTTTTAGAAAATAAAGGAAATAATATTACAATTTCTGTTAAAAGAGATAATGAAATTATTAACATTCCTGTAAAAATATCTGATGAAGGAAAACTTGGTGTAAATCCTGCTAATTTAAAATTAAGTGAAATTGGCAAATTAGGCTATTATGATTTGGCAAATTATCAATATACTTTTTCCGAGGCAATTCCTGCTGGTTGGAACAAATCTTGGAAAACGCTAACAGATTACGTAAAGCAATTGAAAAAAATATTTAACCCAAGCACAGGTGCTTATAAAGGTTTAGGTGGTTTTTATTCAATAGGTAAAATTTTCCCTTCCACTTGGAGCTGGGAAGCTTTTTGGAACATTACAGCCTTTTTATCAATCATGTTAGGGTTTATGAATCTTTTACCAATTCCTGCTTTAGATGGTGGACATGTAGTTTTTACACTTTGGGAAATGATTACAGGTAAAAAACCTGGAGATAAATTTTTAGAATATGCACAAGTTGTTGGTTTCATTTTACTAATAACCTTATTACTTTTCGCAAACGGAAACGATTTATACAGAGCTTTCTTTTAATTAAGAAAAATAAATAAGCTAAAGAGGTCGTCTAAAAAGCATTTTTTAGGCGATTTTTTATTTTGTTAATTTTTTCTTGCGATTTTTTAAGAATGATTTAAAAAATACTCAGATTTAAAAAAAGTATAGTTTTTCTAAATAGTTAAACTGTACTTTTTTAAGTTATGTGCCATTGCAATTAGCCCTATTTCAACATTTACTTTACGTGTTCCTCTTAGCATAAATCGTTTAAAGTTCATGTTTTGTTTGATATTTCCAAAAACAGCTTCTACATCCCAACAGCGTTGTTTTCGCTTTGCAATGCCTTGTTCAGAGTTGAGTAATATTTTAGCTTTTGATTTTAATCGTATTAAATTATAATTCCTTTCTATAACTCGATTTGTTTTTGATTTATGACATAGTGTTCTTAAAGGGCAACCTTTACAGTTTTGTGCTTGGTATCTGTGTATTTCTTGGATAAATCCGTTCTTAGTATTTCTTTTATAAGTATCTATAAGTTTCATTTCTTGTCCTATAGGACAGTAATAAAGATCTTTCTCTCTATTATAATGTAATTCATTAGGATGGAAAGGATTTGTTTTTCCTCTTTTTTTATCTAATTGCTCTTTATGGAAGTAATTGTATTTTACAAAAGCGGTAATTTCTTTATCTTCTAAATCTGTATAATTTTCTTCACTTCCATAGCCTGCATCTGCTGTGAGCGTCTCTGGAGTTTGGTCATAATTTTCGATATGATTGTTAAGGTGTTCTTTTAAAGTAGTGGTGTCTGCTGTGGTTTGTGCTAAAGTGTAATTGGTAAGGTATTGATTGTTGGTAGAGGCTTGTATATTATAGGCAGGTTTGAGTTGTCCATTTTGCATATGATCATCTTTCATTCGCATAAAAGTAGCGTCATTATCAGTTTTACTATAACTATTTCTACCCTGTAAAATAGCTTCTTGTTTTTCATATTTCGCTAAATTAGCTGGCCAGTTTTTCTTGGCATAATTCAGCTTCTGCTTTACTTTTTTATCAATTACTTTGCCTTGTAAAACTTCATTTATTTTATCAATTGTAGCTTCAACTTGCTCCGCATTTATCTGCTCAAAATCTGGTGTATTGGGTATATGTTGTTCCTCTTTGTAAACCTTCTCTACATAAGACCAAAGCTCTTTCAACTGTTTTTCAATGCGAGTTTTACTGGTTTTAATAGATTTACCCCAAACAAAAGTATAGCGATTTGCATTGGCTTCTATTTTAGTACCATCTACAAAAATATCTTTTAAACTGATAACTCCTTGCTCAACAAGCAGTAAAACTACTTGATGGAATATGGGCTTGAAATGTTCTTGAAGTCTTTTACCTCTAAAATCATTAATTGTGTTATGATCAGGTTTGTTTTGTCCACTTAACCACATAAAATGGATGTTCTCTGATAAAGCTTGTTCTATTTTTCTTGAAGAATATAAATTACGTAAATAAGCATAAATTAATATTTTTAGCAACATTCTTGGGTGATAGCTTGAGGTGCCTCCACCTTTATAACTCTCTTCTAATTTACTAATATCTACATGGTCTATAATCGTATTAACAATACGAACTGGATGATTCTTTGGAACTAAATCATCATAACTGGGAGGTAAAAGACTCAACTGATCTTGAGTGTAAGTCTTAAAAACAACTTTTCTGCTCATTCTTAAAAATACGAAATTCTTTAAAAATTTGCAAAAAAAAAGACTGCCTTTTCAGACAGCCTCTTTTTGTTAAACTCTTAAAGAAAGATTGACAAAAGGAAACCAAGTGTATTGTGCGTTGCATTTATCACAACTATAAGATCTACAACCTGGAATTATTTTAACAACACCTTTTCTTTTTAACCTATGCCTAGACACAGATTTGCATTTTGGGCAAGCTTTCATAGTAATTAGTTTTAGTTTGGTATTCGCAAGATACTAAATATCAACAAACTAAAATTAATAAAATATAAAATTGTTTCTAGAATATTTATTTTGTTCTCAAAATTGCTTGCTCATTTTTCCAATCAATCCACTTTTGCCCTTTCAATCTTCTCATCAAATTATCATAATTTCTCATAATTAAAACATTGTAAAGTGCTTTACCCAAATTTTTTGGGTTTCTAGCAATAGCTCTTAAACTCATAGAAAAGCCAGGTGTATTATATTTCATGTAATGCCAATAACCTTCTGGCATATATAGAACTTGCCCATGCTCTAAAGATGTTTTATATCCTTTTGCCTTTTTTAAGGCTGGCCATTTCTCAAAATCAGGATTAGAAAAATCAATATCTTCTCTTGTAATTAAAGCATGTGGAACTTTATATAAATGCTTATTTTGTTGTTGATCAAACAAAATAATTTCCTTTTTACCTTCAAAATGAAAATGAAAAATATTTGCCAAATCAATATCATAATGCATAAAAGTGTAGGAATCTGTACCCCCAAAAAATAACATTGGCAAACCTTTCATTAAACGCAAACCAAAATCTGGATATTTAAAATCTTTCTGTAAAACAGGCACTTCTTTGAGTACATTCCAAAGAAAAATTCTAAATTTTGTAGGTTCACGTTTCAGCAAATCTACATAATCTGCCATTTTCATTGTTCCATGAGGCTCATTAAAACCATCTTTAAAATCTACAGGTCTGTCATCATACAAAGGCACAGTTTTATCTCCAGCAACCTCTTTTATATAGGTTAAATTCCATTTTGAAAACGCAGGCCAATCTTCTATAAAACGTTCAATAACTACTGGTTTTTGAGGCTTAAAATAGTTTTTTATAAAATCTTGCTTTGTGATTGTTTCTACTCTATCTATTTGAGATAAATTTAAACTCATACTTTTAAATTTTAGGAGATCAAAATTAATAAAACACTTAAATATGAGTTGTTAATATAAATAAAAATTAATTATTATCTTTTTTGAATTATATAACAACTGAAAATTTAAAATTCCTACAAACAAAAATCACCAACTTTTTAGGTTGATGATTTTATAATATTTGTAAATTACAAATAGAAAAAACTAGCGATTTATATTACATCGTTAAACTTTCATCGTTTTTCCTTCTTGTTTCTTTACTTCGTTTCTTTCAATTTTATGTGCTGGTCTTGTCCACTTTGGTTTTTCTCCTAAAGCTTCAAATTGAGATTCTGATGCTTCTACAGTTTGTGGTTGTACTTTTTTAGTAAAAGGTTTCTGCGGATTTAAGCCCAACAATTTAAACATTTTCATATCCTCATTTACATCAGGATTTGGCGTTGTTAGTAATTTATCGCCTGCAAAAATAGAATTTGCTCCAGCAAAAAAACACATTGCCTGCCCTTCTCTACTCATTTGAGTTCTTCCAGCAGATAATCGCACTTGCGTTTCTGGCAATACAATTCTAGTTGTTGCAACCATTCTAATCATATCCCAAATTTCAACTGGTTTTTCGTCTTCTAAAGGAGTTCCTTCAACAGCAACTAAAGCATTGATTGGTGTAGATTCTGGTTGTGGATTTAACGTTGATAAAGCCACTAACATTCCTGCTCTGTCTTCTGCTTTTTCTCCCATTCCAATAATTCCTCCAGAACAAACTGTTACATTTGTTTTACGAACGTTATCAATAGTATCTAACCTGTCTTGATATCCTCTTGTAGAAATTACTTCTTTATAATATTCTTCTGATGAATCTAAGTTATGATTATAGGCATACAAACCAGCTTCTGCCAATCTTTGTGCTTGATTTTCTGTAACCATTCCTAAAGTACAACAAACTTCCATATCCAATTTATTAATGGTTCTTACCATATCTAAAACTTGATCAAATTCTGGTCCGTCTTTTACGTTTCTCCAAGCTGCACCCATACAAACACGAGAACTTCCAGATTCTCTAGCTCTTAATGCTTGTGCTTTTACTTGATTTACGGTCATTAAATCATTACCTTCAACATTGGTATGGTATCTTGCAGCTTGTGGACAGTACCCACAATCTTCTGAACATCCTCCAGTTTTTATAGACAATAATGTAGAAACTTGCACCACATTTGGGTCGTGTTGTTTTCTGTGAATGGTTGCTGCATCATACAACAACTCCATTAAAGGTCTATTATATATTTCTAAAACTTCTTCTTTCGTCCAATTATGTCTTACTTCGCTCATAAATCTTATTTCATTGAAAGCCCAAAAATACATTATTTCGTCTATTTCTCTAATCCTTTTTTCAAAACTTCTTGAATTCCAATTAAATTATCACTGAATTGCATCATTTGCGCCAAAACTTGCGTCATTTCATTGGCGTTTCCAAAACCTTTTAATTTGTTGTTTTTCACAAACGTAGTTTTAATAGATTCCCATCGTTGTTTTTCATCTGCAGTTAACAAACCACCCAATTCTTTATACTTTAATAAATTAGATTCTGCTGCACTTGTTAAGGTTTGCGATTCGTTTTCATAATGAGATAACAATAAAACTTCCAACTCTTTGTTATTCATAATCGGAACAATTTTAGCAACTAACTTATTCATATCTCTGTAAGATCCTTGTAATTTAAACGCTGGTTCTGTTCTGTTTTGCTCATCCATTGCAGCAGATTTTATATAGGCTGCATTTACTTCCATTACTCGATCTCTAATAATCATTACTTTTTCTAAAACCGATACATAGTCATTCAGTTCCTGTTTGGTGTAATTTCCTTTGAGTTCAACTCCTTCTCTATTTCCAGTTTCCACAATTTTTACCAATTGATACATATCATCAAAATGTGTGTTGGAAATTTGTGCTAAAATAGGGTTTGATGTCATCGAGTTTTCAATCAAACTCATTTTAAATAAAGATGCTGTATCTCCAATAATATCTCCCAAATTGTAAATATCGGCTCTGTTAGCTAACATATCTGGAATTTGAAATTTATCACCACTTTCTGTATACGGATTTCCAGCCATAATTACACAGAACTTTTTATCTCTAAAATCGTAAGTTTTTGGTTGACCATTATAAACCCCTTCAATTTTACGAGTTCCATCTGCCAACGAAATAAATTTCTGTAAAAACTCTGGATTACAATGTTGAATATCATCTAAATACAACATTACATTATTTCCCATTTCAAAAGCTAAATTTAACTTTTTTAATTCTTCACGAGCTGCAATATTTGTAGCAGACATTGGATCTACAGATGTAATTTCGTGCCCAATTGCTGGTCCATTTATTTTCATAAAAATAAAACCCAATCTGTTTGCCAAATATTCCATTAAGGTTGTTTTTCCATAACCTGGAGGCGAAACCAACAACAACATTCCCATTCTGTCAGTACGTTTGTTGCTACCAACACTTCCTAATTGTTTCGATAAATTATCTCCAAACAAAGGCAAATACACTTGATCAATTAACTGATTTCTTACAAAAGAAGTTAACACTCGTGGTAAAAATTCTTCTAATTTTAAATCTTCTTTTAATTCTTCTGTAATGTTGTGTTTTTCTTTTTTATATTGATGAAAACCAGGAATTTCAACCGTAGAAAAATGTGTTAATGTTGCTACAAATTGATGATAATCAAATAAAAGTTCCTGATTTTTTATAGACGAATGGCTACCAGATAAATCTTTGATAATTTCTTCTGCTTCAATATTTACAATGTTTTGTGAAGATTTATCTTCATATAAAAACAAGCAAACAATTTCATAAATATAATCTGAATATTTTTTATGTTCCGATTTTACAAAAGATGAAACCCATTCTGTTGCAATATCAATTTTGTAAGCTTCATTTTTAAGCAACTGTATTTCAGTTCTTAAATTATTTGCGTTCTTTTTTTCATTTAAAACTTTTGTAAATTCTTCAAATAAGGTAATTGCTTTCTGACTTACAGAGAAAGAAGTTTCATCACTTAATTCATCAAATAAATAGTTGGCAATTTCAAACTGACTCGTTTCTTGGTATTCCTTAATATTAACTAAAATCGCTACAAATGTTTTATGAATCGATTTTCCTAAGTCTGTAATTAACTGAAAATGACTTTCGCTTTTTGGAAATACTTTTAAAACTGCTGCAGACGCTTTTATTTTATCACTATAATAGGTTCTTTTTTCTTCTGATAAACAATGCCAAAATAATTGTGCAAATGCTCTAATTTTTGGAGCATATTTTAACAATCCTAAAGACGTTTCTTTGACTATAAATGTCTTTAAAATTTTAAACGCATCTAAATCGTGCACACCTTTTGTGTAGCCTTCTGTATAACTTTTGGATGCAACATTTTTTACCAAATCCAACAACGCTTCGTCTGTTAAATTATTTAAATCCTCAATTGAATGCTCTTGTGTTATTCTGTATGCTAAATAAGACGCTCTGTAGGCATTTTCATTCTCGGAAACAAAAGCTTGATTCCAGTATTTTTCTGATTTTAGTAAGATTTCGTTTTCTATTTCTTGGTAGAAATCGGTTCCTGTTAAATGGTAAAAAAGCGACTTGTTTTTATAAACAATTGTTAAATCTAACACCTGTTTGTTAACGCCAAATTTATGCTTTCCAAACTTGATGACATTTTCGCCATCTTCGTATAAATCTTGCTTGTCTTTTAGTTTCCTTGTAGCATCTTCCTTGGCAGTTTTTAAGCCAGTTTCAATCATTTCTGCTTTTCCACCATCTTGTAAATCATACAATTGTGTAATGATGTCTCGCAGTTTATTAATCATTAAATCGGATGCGAAATAACCATTAATTTCATTCTGAAATTTAAAGCTTTCTGCTTTTTTTACAACACCATTTAAGATTCGTTTTGCAGCCGTTTCTAGAGAAATTGCTTTCTTATTTCTGGCTTCAATAATACTGCTTTTTCGTGCCTGGAAAGCATTGTAAACCTCTTCTCTTTTTTCTAAAATATCAGCAATAAACTCATCATAATCTGCAAATCTACCTTCCAAATCTTCTAACTGAATCGCTACTTTGTTGAGCAGTTCATCTGTTTTTTCTGGAGTGGTTGCAATGTCTAAATAATTGACAATACTTTGATCGATCAACTTTATTTTAGAAGAAAAATCGGCACTTGCTTCAGCAGAACTTAAGCTCTTTATTTTATTCTTAATTGCTGCTTTTAATTGGTTGATTGTAGAGAAAATCAAAGAAATCGAATCAATAATTTTTGTGGAATGTGAAGTGTCTTCAATTTCTAAATTCGATACAATTTCAATCAACAATTCCAAATCAGCCACAATTTGATTGACTTCTTTTTCTAATGCTTTTGCATCAATTACTTTGCTGATTTTTTCTAATTCATCTTCCTTTTCAGCAACTCTTTTATTGTATGGTAACAACGCTTTTTCATCCAATAAAAAAGAAACACATCTTTGTGAAATGGTGTCTGTTTGTGCTGCAATTTCAGTTTCTAATTCTACTAAATATTCAACATTTACATAACGTACTTCTTTGTAGCCAATAATTTCGCCACGCAAAGTTCTTAATTGCGATAATGCTTGTACAAAATCATCAATAGATTTAAAAGAAGTACTTTTTATTTTACTGAAAAATGTGTTTGTTTTCCCTGCAATTTCTTGGGTAATTTTTGCAGCATTTTTTCGAAGTTGCACAACCTTATCAAACTCATCAATTGCCGAGTTTGCAGCCGAATTTATTTCTGCTAAAGGAATTGATAATTCAAACGTTTTTGGTTCTTTTATCCAATAATAGCTGTCAATAATATCTAAAGAATTTTTAGCGATATCTTCATACAAACCATCGTAATTGTCTTCTTTATTTAAAAGCGTAATTAACACTTGGCATTCAGCCATTGCTTTTACAATATCTTTATTCCCAATTTTGTATAAAAAAGAATCTTTGTGTTCTGAAGGAATTTCTGCACCTTGAATAAAAGGCGTTTGCCAAATCTGAATTACGTGATGCCTTGTTTGGTCTTCATTATCTTTAAAATAGCATAATTCGCCATTTTTTAAGAAGGTAAATCCGTTACAAATAATGGGTGTTTTTACTTCTTGCTCAATTACATTGTAAGACATCAACACATACAATCCTGTTTTTTCTTGATAAAAAACATAGAAAAAATCTTCACCATTTTGAGATGTTATTTTGTCTTGAAACTTTAAATCTTCTAACTGATTGTCAAAAATTTTAAAAGCTCCTGATTGCAAATAATATCCGTTAGAAAAAATAATTCCTTGATCATTTGGCAATAAAACAGCTGCATCTTTGATGGTATTGATGCGTTTAACTTCTTGTATTTTATGATTATACACAAAATAACGAGCCGCTTCTTGAAATGGTTTTATCTCTAAAACGATTAAATTTCCTAAATCTGCGAATCTATATTTTCCATCATCTAACGTTTGGTCTGCGTGAATTACATTTTCGTTGTAAATTCCTTTTCCATCTTCTGTATTATTCTCTATTTTAATGGTTAAATCGCCACCAACAGTTTCTACAAAAACTTTATCTAAAATACTAATATGTGGATGTTTTCCGTAAAAATGAGCATCTCTAGAAACCTCTTGCCATTGATATTCATGCTGATTTGGGAATCTAAATTCGTGCTCACTTCTATTATCAACATAAGTTAAAGAACCATCAGCAATCAACCATTTAAAGGTTTTGATGTCACTAACACTTTCACTTAATTGAAAAACCATGTGCAAATAATTGCCAACAATCGCAAATTTGCTAAAAATGGTATTTCTGTAATATTTATAAAGATTGGTAAAGTCTAAAATAAAGGTTTCATTCTTTAAAATGGACAATCCTTTGTTTACGAATTGTGTTCCATCATAAGAATAAATGCTAAAAACATCGTCTAATTTTATTTCAGTTCGCAAGCCAAAATGCACATTGTAACCAAACAATGTTAAGTCACCAATTGTTACTAAATCTCTTGCAATACAACTATTTTCTGTGTTAATTCTGTTGTTTGCAATCAGTTTTGTTTCTACACTACCAAAAACTTTTGCACGTTCTTGGTTTAGCTGTCCAAGTCTGTTTTGAAGTGCTTCTTTTTGCTTTTGAAGACGACTTTGAATAATTTCATAAGTGCCCTCTTCTAAAATATTATGTTGATTTTTTTCTTCTTTTTGCATTTGGAGTTTGGTCAATTATTCCTTTTATCCTGCAAGGTTTCAAAAACCTTGTAGGTATGTTTTAATTCTTGAGGTTTATTTTATTCTAAATTAGGTTTCTTGCTAATACCTACAAGGTTCAAAAGAAACCTTGCAGGATAGAAATAAGTAATTCTATTTTTTTTAGTTCACACCCCTCAAAGGGTTTGAAACCCTTTGAGGGGTAAACAACAAGTTACTTGTAAAGAAATTTTACCCCAACTTCTTATCACTTAAACCTAAACCTTTTGCTAAATTCATCAAGTTCGAAAACATATTGCTTTCGTCATTATCATCAGTTTTCGATTTTAAATTCATCAAAATATTAGCAACAGATAGGTTTTTTAAATCTTCTGATGATACATTATACTTTGTTGCAAAATCTCTCACTTTTTCTAACAAGTTTCCTTTTACATCATTGCTTCCTAAAATGGCATCTTTTACATCTTGAATGTTTTCAGAATGTTTTGTCAATCTATCAAAACCTTTTGCTTTGGTAATTTGCCCAATAATTTGATTAAAGAACATGGTTTCTCCACCAACAATATCAATTTTTGCAGCTTTTAAAGCTTCTCCAATTACACTTGCTTGTGCATCTGCAATTTCTTTTTGAATATTGATTTCAGCCAAATCAACTTGCAATTCTTTGTTTAAACGCAACTTGAATTCTTCGTGTTCTTTTCCAACACCATCTAACTTTTTCATGGCATTTGCTTTCTCTTCAATTCCTGCTGCATCTGCTAATGCTTTTTCTTTAATTACTGCTGCTTCAGCCATTCCTTCTTTTTGTATTGCTGATGCCTTTGCTTCAATTCCAACTGCTTCTGCCTTAGCTTTTTTCTCAATAATTAAGGCTTCCACTAAACCTTCACGTTCATGAGCATCTGCTTTTGCGTGCATTACTTGTGCTTCAGACATTCCTATAACAGCTTCTTCTTTTGCTGTTGCTTCCGCTAAAATTTTACGTGCTTCTGCTTCTTTTTCACTCGCCTGTTTTTTCGCTAAAGCTTCAATATTAATTTCTTCTGCTTGTTGAATTGCAGCTTGTTTCTGTGCTTCTGCAGCTTTAGTTGTTTTAATTAACGCTTCTTCTGCTGTTGCTTCTGCATTAGTGATTTTTACTTGCTTATCTCTATCCGCAGTTTTAAAAGCCTGAATATCTTTCATATTCTCTTGCTCTTGCACCACCCCTTTTTCTAAAACAACTCGATCTCTAATTACATCTTGAATGTTCTTTTTCTCAACTTCTAAAACTTTCTCTTTTTCAATTTGCGCCAAGGTTACAATTCGCTCTCTTTCAGTAGCCTCTAGCATTCTATCTTTCTCAACTCTTTCTGTTTCTACAACTTCTGTACGTTGCTTATTTTTAGCAGCAACTATTACTTGACGCTGCATATTTTCTTCGGCAACTTGTAATTTTTCTTCAGTTGATATTCTTGCAGTTTCAGATTTTAAACGCTCTTCTTCTTTAACTTTTAAGGTAGTTGCTTCTTCTCTAGATTTGATATTGGCAATTTCTCTTTTTTGTTGCTCTTCTTTTTCTGCTAATTGTTTGTCTAATTCTAGAATTGCTTCACGTGCTTCAACATCTTGTTTGCGGATGGTTTTTTGTTCATCACGCATAATTAAATTCGACTTTACATTTTGAGCCGCAGTTAATTCTGTAATTTTTTTGATTCCTTCAGAATCTAAAATATTATCTGGTTTTAAGAACGAAACTGGTGTTTGCTCTAAATAATCAATAGCACAATCCTCTAGAGTGTAACCATTTAAATCGGTTCCGATAATATCTACAATTTCGTCTCTAAACTCTCTTCTAGATTCATACAATTCGATAAAATGAAACTTTTTACCTACCGTTTTTAACGCTTCAGAAAATTTTGCTTCAAATAAATCTTCCAACGTTTTTATGTCTGACGCTCTTGCACAACCAATGGTTTGTGCTACCTTTTTTATATATTCTACTTCGTTATTTACGCGCACAAAAAAGGCAACTTTAATGTCTGCTCGCATATTATCTTTACAAATAAGGCCTTCGTTTCCTAAACGTTCAATTTGGATTTTCTTTACAGAAATATCCATAATTTCCACCTTATGAAAAACAGGAATTACATACATTCCTTTATCTGTAGCAACCTTTGTGCCTCCCATTCCAGTTTTCACCAAAGCTTGCCCTTGTGGAATTTTCTTATAAAACATTGCTATAATAGCAACAATAAGTACGATTAGGAATATTGCAACTCCAATAATAATTCCAATAAGTGGTGATAAATTTTCTGCCATAGTTTTTTAAAATTTAGTTAGTTAATTAGTTAGTTAGTTTTATATGATTGTGCGTAATAATAATTTTTATCTGTACTTTGTTTAATGATTAATATTGGATCTCTAAAGTTAATCTGTTCGCCATTTAATGATTTTACATAAATGGATAAAGGAGTTTTTTCCACAATAATTTCTGCAGAACCCATTTTATTATCTTTAATGGTTGATAAACAAACACCTCTTCTACCAATAATATCGATTGGTAAATCGCCTTCTTTGCTAAAGTTTTTAAAGAAACTTTTAAATGGCATTGTAAATATTTTATTGATAAATAACGATGGAATAAACGCCAACAACATGATTAAAACCCCAAAAGAATTATCGTAACTATTGGTTATTGTTGTTGTAACAGTTGTAAGTGCCCACCAAATAAAAATCCAACAGGTAAAAGCAAACATAAATGGCAAACCTACAAAGTTGAAATACACTAAAAATACTTGCCACCATTTTAAAGGCTTTCTGCGTTTACCAACAATGTGTTCTTTTTCAATTTGTGTATTTGATACATCTTCAAAATCTAAATTTCCACCTTCAATACTGGTATCAATATCTGCATCAATGTCAACATCTATATCCACATCAAAATCAATGTCGAAATCTGTTCCAGAAATCATGGTAACAATCCAATACAAAATAAGTATCAACATTAAAATGGTTAATGTAATGTTTACTTGAGAAAATAATATGTCTGTAAGTGTGTTCAATATTTTAAGATTTAATCGTTCGTAAAACCTAGTTTTTCTTTTAATTTTAACAACTCATTATTTGCTTTATCTTGTGTAAAATCGATGGCTTTATCAATTTTAGCATCTAAAGAAAAGTTAGCATTTGTGCTCTCTCCATAAGCTTCAGCCAACGCTTCTTCCTGTGTTACTTTATCCTTCATTCTTTCTAACATAGAAACTGTGCTAAAAGCATCAATATCCGCCATTTGTTTGTTCAGTTTTTGTGTTGCATTCGAAACTTTAACACGTGCTTTTAATGTTTTTAATTCGTTTTGCCATTTGTTGATGCTTTTTTTGATTTCAGCAACATTGGTTTCCAATTGATGCACAGAACTTTCAAACTGATTCGCTTCTTCTTTAGCACTTTTTGCTAATGTACTCGATTTTTCTTTTTCTACTAAAGCTTCTTTTGCCAACATTTCAGCAGCTTTCATTTCCAACTCTCCTTTTTTAGCTTTTGTTAATAATAACATTGCTTTTTCTTGGTAGTTTTCTACTTTAGCAACAAATTCTTCGTGTTCATTTTTTGCTCTAATTGATAACGCTTTTACTTGCGCCAAAGACTCTAAAGCATCTTCCAATTCTACTTTTAAATCTCTAATTCCTTGTTCAGTTAATCTGATTGGATCTTCCATATTATCTAAAGCAGCATTGGCTTCAGCTTGACCCATTTTGAATAATCGTTTAAAAAAATTCATAATTTTTAATATTTTGAAAAATTTATAATTTGATCTGAATATTCGCTCAACAACAAGCTCAACGAATTTAATGAGGCTTCTAATTCATTTAAATCCAGATTTTGTATTTGTAAAGTATCTCTAAAAATTACTTTTTGACCAGTTTCATCTAACACAAATGCGCCGTGAATTATATCTCTGTTTTTTATCAATAAATTTTTAAAAACTTCTTCGTTTTTATTTTTGATGTTAAAAATATGTTGCTCCATAATTAACATCGGTGGCGCAATTCCTAAAATCAAATTTTTAATCCCTTCACTTTCTTTGCTTATCATTAAAATACCATCTTCTTCGTTTTCATAAGTGATATTAAAATCGAGCTGCAATAAGTAATTTTTTATTTTTGTATTGTAATTTTTCATAGTAGAATGCAATGTTGTTTTTGAGGATTCGTTTTAATTAAACACACAACATTCAATATTACAAAAAGTTACATAAAATCGCTACAAGTTTTGTTACAAAAACAGCAATACTTGTTATTAATAAAATCATAGTTTAAAGTTTTTGGTTGATGAATAAATTGCTAATCATATTAGTTTTTCTTGTTAAATTGATCAAAAACCAGAAATAAAACTAATAAAATTAGCATAATTAAAAACAATTAGCTAATATTGTTAGCGTAAATATACAATTAAATTTCAATATTGCAAATAAAATTAGCAAAATATGTCTTTTTTTGGAAAAAACATTAAAAAAATAAGAACTGTAAAAGGACTGAGTCAAGCTGCTTTTGCAGAACTTTTTGGTTTAAAACGAGCTGCATTAGGCGCTTACGAAGAACAAAGAAGTGAACCAAAGATAGAAACCATTATTAAAATTGCTAACCATTTTAGCATAAAAATCGATAAATTGCTAACAAGCGAAATTACTGTTAATGAATTATTACAGTTTAAAGAGAATTTAACGATTGCTAATAATGATGTAAAAACAGCCCTTTTTGCAAAAGTGCCTTGTATTACAGAAAATAATAGTTCAGATTATTTGGCACATTTTAAAAACGATATTTTTATTGATGAATTGCCTCATCTTTCCCTCCCAATAAACACAACCAAAGTTTTTAGAGCCTTTACAGTTTCTAATTTAGAAATGACCAACCAAGACAAGGGTTTTTATCCAAAAGACATTGTTATTGGCGAACAAACACCAACTAACATTATTAAAAAACTCACAAATGGAACGTTGGTTTTTGCTATTGTTGATGACACAATTTTATTCAGAAGACTTTATGTTACCGATAATAATGTAATTTTTAGAGCCGATCATAAAAATATTGAAGACAAAATTTACAAAATTTCGGATGTTAAAGAATTATGGAGAGTTCGTTATGTTTTTTGCAAGCGAATTCCTGAATTCTCAACTTCTTTTGAAGATACACTAATGAATATGCAACAAGAAATTCTAAAAATGAAAGCTAAAATTGAGTAAATTTTGCAAAAATTTCAACAAAAATAAACTTAAAAAGCACTTTTATTTATAAAACAAAATAATAGAGATAAAAAATGCAGCTTGAATACAATATAAATACACTGCAAATTTATTTTCTTTATTAAAATTTGATTTTACAAATAAATATTGCAAAATTAAACTCCCAAAAAACCAGCAAACGTAATTATAAATCGGAATTTCTCCATAAGGAAACCATTGCCAAAAGTTTAATTTAATAGCTACAGGCTCTAAAAAACAATCTAATAAAACAGCTGCAAACGCTCCAAAGATTGCCAAAACATGAAACTCAACTTGCTTTGAAAGTTTTAAATTATAGGTTGCTTTCAACCAATTGTACAACTGAAAAGTTAAACTCCCAACACAATACATCGTCGTAAACCACAAATTACCTAATAAAACAGGAACACCTAAAATTTTGAAACCCATTACATCAGAATATTCATAATCACCAAAAAGTAAACCAGTATTAATGCCAATAATTTCGTAAAGCACACCAGCAACACTACAAGCTACAAAAAATATCCAAAACGATTTATTTATATATTGATGTGTAAAAAACACCAAAAGCATCGATATTATTAAATTTAAAGGAGTATTATCAATAAAAAAATCTTTGTAATCGGTAAAATTTAAACCAATAATACCACTTACATGAAACAATAAACTGATTCCTATTGCTAGCGAATATTTGTATTTAAACACATTATTTAATTGCATCTGCTACTAATTTTGCACTTTTAAAACATAAAGGAATTCCTCCTCCTGGATGCACACTTCCACCACAGAAAAATAAATTTTTATAACGCTTACTTGTATTTTGCTGTCTAAAAAAAGCAGCCATTTTACTATTGCTACTCGTTCCATAAAGAGACCCCATAAAACTTGCTGTTTTTTCTTGAATATTTAGTGGAGAAAGCGTGTTTTCCACAACAATATGCTTTTCAAGATTTGTATTTAACTGCTTATTTATTTGTTTGATGATAAACTTTTTCACTTTTTCCTTTTGTTCTTCCCAATTATGCTTGTCATGTGCAGGAGCATTTACCATTACAAACCAATTTTCACTTTTATTTGGTGCGTGATTTTTATCGTATTTCGAAGTTATATTCACATAAATTGTTGGCTCGACAGGTAAAATGGATTCTTCAAAAATTTCTTTGAATTCCTTTTTATAATCTTCACTAAAAAAGATATTATGCAATCCTAACTCTGGAAAATTAGTGTTAATTCCCCAATAAAAAATAAATGCACTACTACTTCTTTCTTGTTTTAAAACTTTAGCAGCAAGCTTTTTATTAGTAAGTAAGTTTTTATAGGTGTAATAAATATCCATATTACTCACTATCAAATCTGCTTCGTGGTTTTTTCCATTCACAGAAACTGATGTAACTGTATCATTTATAGTTTCAATTTTATCTACTTTACTATTTAAGTGAAATTTAACGCCAACATCTTTTGCAAGCTGAACCAAAGCATTGGTAATAGTAATCATTCCTCCATTTGGATAAAAAGTTCCTTGACTTTGTTCCAAGCTAGAAATCATGCTTAACATTGCTGGTGCTTTATAAGGATTACTTCCATTATAGGTTGCATATCTATTAAAAAGCTGCACCATTTCTGGTGTTTTAAAACTAGATTCGTTATAACTATTCAAAGATTTTACGATGTATGGAAACTTTACGCTAAACAACGCTTTGTATGTTTCGCTTTTAGTAATTAAGCTTACATCTAAAGGGAAATCTAAAAAAAGCTCTCCAATATCTTCGTAGGCTTTTTTACTATTTTTAAGATACTTTTTAATATTTTCTGCTGGTTCTCCAAATACCTTTTCTGCTTCTTCAGCAAAAGCTTCGATATTTTTTTGAGCAATTATCCTTTTTCCGTTATCGAAAAAATAACGACAACTTTCATCTAAATCATTGTACGTAAAATAACTATTGATATCTTTTTTTGCTAAAGTAAAAAGTGCTTCGATATTTTCTGGAGCTGTAAAAAGAGAAGGACCAGCGTCAAAAGTAAAACCATCTTTTTCAAAGGAAGATAATTTTCCGCCAAAATAAGGATTTGCTTCAAAAACAGTAACCTCGTAATTCTTTAAAGCCAAGCGAATTGAAGTAGCTAAACCTCCAACTCCACTTCCTATAATGGCTACTTTTTTCATTTGTTTTATGTTTTTACAAAAATATGAAACAAAATAGTTTTATTTACTATGTTTCTTTGATAAAATTTAATGTGAAGTTTTCATTTTTTAAAGACCAAATTAAAGATTTAAACGTTTATTTTTCGATTTTTTGTTTCACTATAAATCGTGTAAACATATCTTCACTATACCAATTTTGTTTTCTTGTTTTTTGAATTACAGCTTTATGTTGTGGCATTCTATAGGCAAATTTTTTCATGGCAGCTTTTGATTCCCAAATACTAAAAGTTGCTTGTTTTACCCAAGGAATTTCGCCAACTCCATAAGATGTTATAAAACCATCTGCAGTAACCATTTGTGATGCAATTGGCGCTACATTTTCCCAAAAATATCGCAATTTATTCAAGCGAATTGTGGCTCTTGTCAACACAGCAATTTGACCTTCATAATCGGTTGTTGGAGGTAACTCCCCAAAAACCTTTTTTTGATCCCAAAAACCATGACCTTCAATAGGTTGTAATATATAAATAGTTTGTTTTTTACAAAATAAATCGAACCATTTTAAAATGAAACCACCAAATTGTGCTTCCAAAGTTACCTCATCATTATAGGTAACTAAAATAGACCATTGAGATAAATCTGGAACTTTATCAAACGTTCCGTTTTTACCTGTTCCCATTAACTTATAAAATTGTATGTTTTTATTAAAAAACAGCGGAATTCGGAAAATTGCCATTGATAAAAAGCCAAAAATGGCAAAAATTGGTTTATATTTTACAATAATTAAAGTGGCTTTCAAGCTAGTTGTTTTTTACAATTAAAATACTCACAAAGATAATTAAAGTATTTAGGAAAGGCTGTGCTTAAATTAAATATAGCTTATTCATATTGGATACAAAAAAGGATTTTATTACGATTTTGTCAATAAAACAGAAACAGCATTTCCACCAAAACCTACAGCATTAATTAAAATATTTTTTATTTTTTTCGGATGAATTTGTTTGACTGCAAAAGGCACTTCAATTACTTGTTGATATTGCAACATTAGCAAGCCTAACTCTAAACTTAACATTCCTGAAGATCCAAAAGTGTGGCCAATTTTCCATTTGTTGGTGGTTAAAAAGGGTGTTTTTTCGCCAAAAACTTTTTGAATCGCATTCACTTCTGATTGATCTCCTTTTATAGTTCCTGGAGCGTGCATTACAATTGCGTCAATTTCATCTAAAGCAGTTTCACCCAAAGCCATTTTCATAGATTTTTGAAAACATTTTGCATCTGTAGAAATTGAAGTATTATGTTGTAAAACTTCTGTTGCAAAACCAATTCCTGAAATTGTTGCTAAAGAATTTTCTACAATTCCTTTTTCTAAACAAATTGCGGATGCTCCTTCTCCCAAAACCATCGTGTTTTGTTTTTTATTTAAGTCGAAAGATTTGCAGGGAAATTCTTCGACAAGCTCAGAATGACAGTTTGAATTTAAACTGGAGTTTTGCTTTGCATACACTTTTAAAGCCTGCATTTGTGCGATTGTAAAATCGGTTAAAGCAGCTTCACTTCCACCTACTAAAAACTTGTTAGACATTCCTGAGTTTATCCAAGCAACACCATTTAATAAAGAATGTAAAGCTGTAGAACAGGTTATTGAATGCGATATTTCTGGTCCAAATGTTTGTAAATCGTGCGAAACCCAAGAAGAAATATTCCCTAAAGTTGTGGTTGGTGAACTTAAGGTTGATGATTTTTGAGTTTCTAAAAACTCTTTGTGATATTTTTCAAACAGGGTTGTTGCCCCTCTTGAAGAACCAAAATTTACGCCGAAATTAGATTCTGATTCCCAATTTGAGCTTTTTACGGCTTCTCTAGAAACAAAAATAGCAAACAAAACAGCATCATCTAAACTTCTATATTTAGCATCTGATTTTCTTAATTCCGTAATTTTTTGTTGATTTTCTTCTGAAAGTTGCCCAACAAAAACTGGCATTCCATTGACCTCTTTTTCTGATAAGAAATGGTTGTTTAACAAGTAATTTTCCCAAATTTCATTTTGGGAACTGCCTATTGCAGAAATTGAAGCTATGGATGTTATGGAAATTGGTTGAATCATTAATTATTTTCATATTCAAGACCTGACAGGTTTTAAAAACCTGTCAGGTTTGATTGGAGGTTTAAACTTGTGACAAAAATAGTGTTTCTAAAAATGTTAACCACATAGTCACATAGAAAACATAGTTCTTAAGAATACTAAACGCGTTAAGGATTGAAGCTTTGTTGGAGCTCATTTTTGTTTTTTCAACAAAAATAGCGACTGCTGAAAGCCTGACGTTTTTTAACTTTAAAAGTTTTATTTCTAAACTTTTAAAGTTAAAAAAGGGAACGCCCTAAACAATCTCTAAACTTTCTTCAATAGTTTTGTAGACTTTTTGGAGTTCTTTTTTGGTAATTACGTAAGGCACTTGAATGTAAATTGTGTTTCCTAAAGGACGTAAAAAAACGCCTCTTTCCATAAAAAAAGCCAATAATTTATCTCGTAAACTTCCATAACGTGCCATTTTTGTATCTAAATCTAACGCAAAAATAACGCCTTGAGAACGTGTAGTTTTTACTTTTGGGTGTTTACTTATATGTTCCTCAAATTTTTTATGCGAAACTGATATTTCTTTGATATTTTGCTGAATTTCATTCGTTTGTAGCAATTCTATGGCAGCATTTGCAGCAGTACACGCAATAGGATTTGCAGAATAGGTATGACAATGGAAGAAGCCTTTTGCCATTTCGTTACTCAAAAAAGCTTCGTAAATTTTTTCTGTACAAGACGTAATTGCCAAAGGCACCAAACCTCCTGTTAAAGCCTTACTCAAACAAATAATATCGGGTTTTGTTTCGATAAAATCGGATGCAAAATTGCTGCCTGTTTTTCCAAAGCCTGTCATTACCTCGTCTGCAATTGTTAAGATATTATTGGTTTTGAAGAAGTTTAAAATCTCATTTAAACCATTTGCATCGTGAATTTTCATTCCTGCAGCTCCCTGAATTATTGGCTCATAAATAAAACCTGCTACTTTATAATTTACTGTATATTCTTTTAATTTTGCTAAAATTTCTTGTTGATTTTTGCCATTTGGAGTAGGAATTCGTTCAACTTTCATCAAAAAATCTTCGAAGGGACCATTGTAAACAGACAGTCCAGAAACACTCATTGCTCCAAATGTATCTCCATGAAATCCGTTTTCGAAAGCGATAAATGTGCTGCGTTTTTCATCTAAATTAAAATAGTATTGCAAAGCCATTTTAATTCCTGCTTCTACAGCTGTTGAACCATTATCGTTAAAAAAAATACGATTCTGGTTTTTTGGTAAAATTTTAATGAGATTTTCTGATAATTTAATAGCAGGTTCATGCGTAAAATCGCTAAACATTACTTGATCTAATTGTTGCATTTGGGCGTGCACTTTATCAATGATAAAATCGTTACAATGCCCAAACATACACGTGTACCAAGAAGAAATTGCATCTATATATTCGTTGCCATTTTCATCGGTTAAAATGCAACCTTTTGCTTTTACAATTGCTAAACTTTCTGGATGTGTTTGGTGTTGTTTTAAAGGATGCCAAAGGTGTTTTTTATCTCTTTCTTGAAGTTTCATTTTTAATTTCTTTAGTTTAAAATAGCTTAAAAACTTGGCTGTAAAGGTATATAAAAATCCCTATTTTTGTGTTGATGAAACTGCCAAAAAAGTTACAAGATAAATTAAAAATTCGTGAAGAAAATAATTCTTTACGAATCTTAAAAACACCCACAAATTTAGTAGACTTTTCTTCTAATGATTATTTAGGGTTTGCAAAATCATCTGCCATATTTGATAAAACACATCAGTTTTTAATTGATAAAAATAGCAAACAAAATGGCGCAACTGGAAGTAGATTATTATCTGGAAATCATAATTTATATTCGGAAGTTGAAAGCTTTTTAAGTGATTTTCATCAAACAGAAAGCGCAACAATTTTTAACTCAGGGTATGATGCCAATATTGGCTTTTTCTCTGCTGTTCCTCAAAGAAACGATATTATTTTATATGATGAATTTTCTCATGCTTCTATAAGAGATGGCATTCAATTAAGCAATGCTAAATCTTTTAAGTTTTTACATAATGATTTAGAGAATTTAGAAGCGATGCTGAAACGACCTTTCGACTGCGCTCAAGGTGACAATAATGTAATTTATGTGGTTACAGAATCGGTTTTTTCTATGGATGGAGATTCGCCAGACTTGGTAAATCTTGCTAAAATCTGCAAAAAATATAACGCTTATTTAATTGTTGATGAAGCACATGCTCTTGGTGTTTTTGGTAAAAATGGTGCTGGACTTGTTCAAGATCTGAATTTGCAAAATGATGTTTTTGCAAGAATTATCACTTTTGGAAAAGCGTTAGGTTGTCATGGAGCCGCAATTTTAGGAATCAAAGATTTGCAAGATTATATAGTAAATTTTGCTCGAAGTTTTATTTATACCACTGGTTTGTCTCCTCATTCTTTGGCAACTATTAAAATTGCTTATAATGAGATGTTGAAACAACCTTTCGACTGCGCTCAAGGTGATATTTTTCAGCAAGACAACATAAATTTGTCTGAAAATATTCATCATTTTTTAGAAGAAGTAAAAAGATTAAAATTAGATTTTATACCAAGTTGTTCTGCAATTCATTGTTGTATTATTTCTGGAAATGAAAATGTAAAATCCATATCAGAAAAATTTAAAGAGAAAGGTTTTGAGGTAAAAGCAATTTTATCGCCAACAGTTCCTCAAAATCAAGAACGTCTTCGTTTTTGTTTGCATAGTTATAATTCATTCGAAGAAATAAGTAGCGTATTAAATCTATTAGTTATTTTTACTACTACTGAAATTAATTCAGCGTTAAAATAGAGCTTAATTATGAACGATAATTTTAAAATTTTAGCTGTTTTTGAGTATTCTACAGAAGCTCATGTTACAAAATCAAGATTAGATGCAGATGGTTTTGAAACGATGTTAATGGACGAAAAAACGATTGATACAGATCCTTTAGTAAGCAATGCTATTGGGGGTGTAAAATTATTGGTTCATAAAAATGATTTTGAAAAAGCGGCTCTTGTATATCAAGAAATTAGAACCTATCAAAAAGATGCTCAGGGAAATGAGATGGCTTGTCCAAATTGTAAATCCAACAAAATACTAGTTGCAGAAGCACAAAGAAAAAATATATTTTATATGTTATTTCCATTTTTCGAAAAAACGAGACATATTTGCAACGATTGTAAAACAATTTTTTAATGCAAAAACAATATTTTATTACAGGAATTTCTACAGAAGTTGGCAAAACAGTTGCTGCAGCCATTGTTACTGAGGCTTTAAAAGCTGATTATTGGAAACCTGTTCAGGCTGGTGAATTAGAGGATTCTGACACGCATAAAGTAGAGCGATTTATATCGAACAAAAAAACAGTTTTTCATAAAAATGCCTATGCTTTAAAAACGCCAATGAGCCCTCATGCAGCAGCAGAAATTGATGGAATTAAAGTCGATTTTAAAAAAATTCAAGAACCGAAAACCGAGAATCATTTGGTTATAGAAGGTGCTGGGGGTTTGTTAGTCCCGTTAAATGATACTGATACAATTTTAGATTTGATAAAACCTACCTATAAAGTAATTGTGGTTTCTCGTCATTATTTAGGGAGCATCAACCATACATTATTAACTGTAAATTTATTGAAAGCTAAAGGTTTTGAAGTCGCTATTATTTTTTCTGGTGATGAACATAAATCCACAGAATCTATCATACAAAAAATGACAAATGTTACGATTTTAGGTAGAATTGACGAAGAACCTTATTTTGATAAAAATGTGATCAAAGAATATGCTGATAAATTTAAAGAATTATTGTAATTTGCAAGTATGATGACAATTTCTGAAAACCTTACTTTTTTTACACCAGATGCTACGTCTAACAACTTAGCAACTTTGATACATTGTGGCATTTCTGCCGGTTTTCCATCAGTTACAGAAGATATTGAAGGAGAAAAAATTTCTTTAGATGATGCCCTTATCAAAAATAAAGACACTACTTTTTACGCAAAAGTTAAAGGACAATCGATGATTAATGCTGGTTTAAATCATGATGATTTATTAGTAATTGATAGAAGTTTAGAAGCTACAGACAAAAAAATTGCTGTTTGTTATATTGATGGCGAATTTACCGTAAAACGCCTCCGAGTTCAAAATAACGAAATTTGGTTACAACCAGAAAATCCTGATTATCCTATTATCAACATTACAGAAGATAACGATTTTATGATTTGGGGAATTGTAACAAACGTGATTAAAAAAGTATAAAAAAATCAATCAAACTTACTATTTTAACTAAAAAAGACTGAAAGAATTTCAGCACAAAAAACTATGGAAAACACTTTTGAAAACAAAACTTTATTGATAGAATCTACAGATGAAGTTCGTGTAGCATTTTATAAGAAAACATATGCGCACGTTGCTGGAGGCGTTTTACTATTTGTACTTTTTGAATATTTATTACTACAAAGTGATTCGATTGTAGAATTTATGTTATCGATGACAGAAGGCTGGAGATGGCTTGTAATGTTGGGTGGTTTTATGTTGATTACTAGCTATGCAGAAAGTACGGTTTTAAAAACCGCTGATAAAAACATACAGTATATGGCTTATGCTTTATATGTTTTTGCGCAGGCACTTATTTTTGTTCCGCTTTTGGCAATTGCAATTTATTATACTGAAAGTGTAGATTTAATTCAGCAAGCTACAATTGTAACTTTAGGGTTATTTGTAGGAATTTCGAGCATTGTTTTTATCACAAAAAAAGATTTTTCTTTTATAAAAACAGGGTTAACAATCGGCTTTTTTATTGCTATGGGATTAATTATTGCTGGAACTTTGTTCGGTTTTAATTTAGGTTTGTGGTTTTCTGTTGCAATGTGTTTGCTGGCTGGGGGATCAATTTTATACCAAACTTCTAATTTGGTAAACAAATTCGGAACAGAAGATTATATTCCTGCTTCTTTGGGTTTATTTGCTTCTTTAATGCTACTATTTTGGTATGTTTTGCAAATCTTTATGTCTAGAGATTAACAAAAGAGTAAGCTCTAGTACGAAAAAATATATAGAAAATCAGGAGTTAACTACTTCTGATTTTTTTGTTCTTACTATTTACTTTTAACCTTACTTCCTTCTATTCTTCTGTTTAAATCTAAGTTATAGATACTATCTTCTGCATAAAATTCATACAGTAAATAAGAGTACAATCTAAATAAAACGAAAAATAGCGAAACTACTTTTATAATTCTTGCTTCAATTCCCTCCAAGAAAAAGAAACCTATAACTCCTAAGATAATGGCGAGTAAAGTAAATATGGTGTTTAATATTTTCATAATGTTTATTTTTATTCAAAGATAGTTCCTGTTGCTACTTTCAATTTTATATCATTTTTGAAAATTGTTATAGAATTCCTGAAATTAAAAAATAAAAAAGTTTTTTCAACTATAAAAAAATAAAATATTACCTTTTTAAAATATTTTATTATTGTTTATCAATAATTTTTATATATTTGTGATGTCAAATTAATAAAAATGAATTCTATTAATACCTTAGAAAAAAATTGGAGTACTACATCTAAAATTGTTTTTCGATTCACTTTTAGCTACTTTATCTCATTTATTCTTTTATTGTTTTTAGCACTATTCTTAGAAACTCCTTTATATTGGTTTGCAGACACTATACTTAATTGGGGAACTGATTTTAGAATAGAAAGTACAGGAAGTGGTGACAGAACTTTTGACTATGTAAGGTTTGGTTTTACTATCTTTTTAACCTTTTTTGTTAGTATCATTTGGAGTTTTTTAGACAAAAAAAGAGCATCTTACAACACTTTACAATATTGGTTTCAAGTTGTTTTAAGAATATTCTTATGCTTTGCCATGATTCTTTATGGTTTCGCAAAAATATTTAAAGGGCAGTTTGCAGACCCAAGTTTAGAATTACTTATTCAAAATGTTGGAGATATGTCTCCTATGGGTTTAGCTTGGACATTTATGGGACACTCAATGTATTATAACATATTTACAGGTTCTTTAGAAATTATTGGCGGTTTACTTTTACTAAATCGTAAAACAGTTTCTCTAGGTAGCTTAGTAATTGTAGGTTTTATGATTAATGTGGTTTTCATGAACTTTACATATGATATACCTGTTAAATTATTTTCTATACATTTAGTTCTGATGTCATTTTTATTATTAATATCTGATGGAAAAAGATTCTTGCAGTTTTTTATCAAAAATGAAAAAATAGAAAAAGTTGAGTACACCAATTATATAAAAAATAAACCTTTATTAAAAATAATTAGTTTTTTAAAGAAGGCTTTAATTACAGTTTCTATTTTAATAATTGTTATTCAATGCTTAATTCAATTCAAAGCAACAGAACAACTTAGATCAAAATCTAAATTAAGAGGTATTTGGAAAACCGAACTTTTTATAGTTGAAAAAGATACTATAGCACCATTAACTACAGATTCTAATAGGTGGAAATATTTTATAATTGATTATAAAGAAAAAGCTATTGTTAAATTGATGAATGATACAATAAAACGTTATTCTTTTAAAGAAAACATTGATACAGAAGAAATAGTTTTTAAAGGCATAAAAGATTCTATTTCTCAAAAATTTAAATATTCAATAGCTAATAAGAATAGTCTAAAACTAAAAGGTTTTTTAAACGGAAAAGAATTAAAAATTGAATTAAAAAAAGTTCCTAAGACAGATTTTAGACTCCTTAACAGAAAGTTTCGTTGGGTAAATGAAACTACTTATAATTATTAAAATCAAATTTTATGACACCTACATCTACACAAAGAACAATTAAAGGAGAAAAACTAACTTGTATTGTTTGTAAACACGACACATTTTGGGAAAGAGAAACTTTAATGAACACCAAAAAATTAACATTCTTTAAATTGGAATGGCTCAATAAAAAAGCACAAAACCTAATTTGCAATAATTGTGGTTTTGTTCATTGGTTCTTAAATAAATAAATTATGAAAACAGCAAAAATATTAAAAGTTGCAACCTTTTTTTCTTGGTTTGCATGCATAGGACTCACCATAAAAAGTGGTGCAATTTTAGTTACTTATTTATTAAGTATTTCTAATCCAGAAGCTTCTAAAAACATGTACGAAAGTTTAAACCTTTTTGAATACTACAATCATAGTTTTTTAAACTATTCTATCATCGTTTTTTACAAAATAGTATTGTTCTCTGTTGAGGCTTATATTGCTTATTTAGTAATTCAGCTACTAAAAAAACTAAATATTAAACAGCCTTTTAATATTGATGTCCATTCGTTGATGAGAAAAATAAGTTTTGCTATTTTTTATTTGTGGATCATAGCAATTGTTCACAATACTCACATTCAAATTATTGGTAAAAAACACAATTTTGAACTCAGTTTATTTTCTAGTGATTTTGTTTTTCTATCACTCGTAATTTTCATTTTTGCACAAATTGTAAAACGAGGTATTGAAATACAATCTGAAAACGATTTAACTATATAAGTATGAAAAAAATAAATATTTTAAAAGCGATTATAGATTTTATTTGGATTATTGCTGTTCCAATTGGAGCTCCACTAACTTTTATCTTTGTCATTTTTATACTCTTCCAAGGAGAAGTAAATATCGACTTTGATATTTTAGGAATTGGGTTAAATCTAAATAGCTTTTTTGCAAGATTATTGATTGCTTTATTAGGAATCAACCTAATATTGATGTTTTATAGTTTACACATTTTTAGAAACGTTTTAGGTTATTTTAAAAAATTAAAAATTTTTGATGATTATGTAATTGTTTCTTTTAACAAAATAGGAAAACTATTAATTATTTCAGGAACTTCTACCTTAATAATTGGGTTTATTGGTGGGCTTTATTTTAAAAGTGAGGTTTCAATATCATTAGGTTTTCATCCTTATTTGTTAGTTATTGGTTTGGGATTTTTCTTCCAAATTTTAAGTGAAATATTCAAGATTTCAAAACACCAAAAACAAGAAAACGACCTAACTATATAATATGCCAATCATTGTAAACCTTGATGTAATGCTTGCCAAACGCAAAATGCGAAGTAAAGAATTGGCAGAAATTATTGGTATTACCACTGCAAATTTATCCATCTTAAAATCAGGTAAGGCAAAAGCAGTTCGTTTCTCTACGTTAGAAGCTATTTGTGAAGCTTTAGATTGCCAGCCTTCGGATATTTTAGAATATCAAAAAGAATAAAAACAGAAAACTCCGAACTTTCATTCGGAGTTTTCAATTTATAATAATTTATAGAACTTTTAAAAAAGATAGAATTTCCCAACTTAATTTTCACAACAGTGAGAGTCCCTTCCCTTTGGGAAGGTTAGGATGGGCTTTTTAATTCTGTGGTTCATTCAAATTCATAAACATAAAATCTACATTGGTATTTTCTTTGCCTAATAAATACTTACTAAAATGATCTGCTCTTAACCAAAAAGAATATTCTGTCATGCTTCCAAAACCATGTCTTTGTCCTGGCATTGTCATAAATTTAAAACGTTTGTGCGCTTTAATTAATTCGTTTGCCATTCTTATAGTTCCTGCAGGATGCACGTTATTATCCATATCTCCATGAATCAACATTAAATGTCCTTTTAGGTTTTTTGCCAAAGATTGATTGTCATCAATTTTATATTTATGAGAAACTTTCCCTTTCTCGTCAATTTCTTCTTTTACTCCATGATGTGTTTCACTCCACCAAGAATTGTACACATTATTATCATGATTTCCTGCTGATGAAACTGCTGCCTTAAAGAAATCTGGATATACCAACATTGCAGCTGTAGACATAAAGCCTCCTCCTGAATGTCCGTAAATTCCTACTTTTTCAATATCGATAAATTTATGTTTGTTAGCCAATTGTTGTGCAACATATTTTTTATCAGCCAAACCATAATCACGTAAATTTCCATATCCATAATTATGATACCATTTAGATCTGTCTGGATGTCCTCCTCTATTTCCTAGCGTAATTACTACAAATCCAACTTGCGCCATTCTGTCTAAACGATCCATTCTGTAAGAAAAAGATTTGTTTACAGCTTCTGTTTGTGGACCTGGATATACATACTCCAAAAGTGGATATACCTTTGTTGAATCCATATCAAAAGGCTTATACATTACTCCATATAAATCTGTAATTCCATCATCTGCTTTTACTTTAAAAGTTTCTGGAAATTGATAACCAGAAGCAAATAATTGCGATAAATCTGCAGTTTCTAAATCCATTACTTTACGCCCATTTACATCTCTAATTTCTGATTTTGGCACTGTATTTACACGCGAATAATTACTCACAAAATACTCATTTGAATCTGCCATATTTGTACTTGCAGTATAATCCCCTGCATCTAAAGCACGCATTCCAGATCCGTTTAAATTTATTTTATACGTATGTAAATAATAAGGATCTTGATTTTTATCAACCCCATTTGCAGTAAAATATAAGGTTCTAGTTTTTTCGTCCAAACCTTCAAAACCATCTACATGATAATCGCCTTCAGTAATTTGATTTTTTAAATTTCCATCTGCATCATATAAATAAAAATGTGCCCAACCATCTCTTTCTGCCCAATGTAAAATTTCGGTTTCATTGTTGAATAAGATTAAAGGTCTAGACTCTATATACGTATTAAAACGCTCTTCTATAATTGTTTTATATTCACCAGTATTAATATCTGCAACATGCACATCAAACTTTTTTCTGTCTCTAGAAATAGTACTGAAATATACTTTTCCTTTTTTTGATAAAAGCAATGTTGGATTAAAATCATCACTATAACTAGACTTTTTTCTTGGTGCTCTATACACAGTAAGGCTTTGCTGCTTCATGGTATCTAAAGGAACCAATACATGCGTTTTTGTTGGAATGTCAAAAATCATTAATTCAGATTTATAAAATTCTTGTTCTCCTGGCATGTGGTACTTATAAGTTTCCAACGTTGGTCTTTTTTTACCCGTAGAATTTATGACCCATAAATCTTTAATATGTCTAGAATCTGATCTTTCAAAAACGAACTTTTTAGAATCATGAGACCAAGTTCCCCAAACTCCTTTTCTATCATCTTTCTTTTTTTCTACATCCTCATTATCATCTCCTCTTCCACCCCAAGTGTAGCCATAGTTTTCTTCACCATCTGTTGTCCATTGGTTTTCTACAACAGTGCTATCTTTTTCATCTTTAATAAACTTTTTAAAGTTGATTTTATCCATCCAATAGATGTTATGGTTTTTACCATATAAAACGATTGAACTATCTGGAGCTACATTTGCCCAACGAGTCCAAGGCTTTTTTTCCTCTTTTTTTGTATTGATGATTGTTAAACCATTTCCACCTAATCTATATTCTAAATAGTAGGTTTTCTTTTCCATTTTTGGCTTTTTCTTTTTTGCCTTTTTGGTAGCTGTAGAATCTTTCTCTACTTCTTTTTTATCCTCTTTTTCATCTTCCACCTCAACTTCTTCAGTAGATGTTACTCTAAAACGAAACGCATTTTCTGCTTCATTAAACTTAATATCTAAACGTGGTAAATGTTTTGCGTCATAAGGATCTTTGGTAATTTCCGTTAACCATTTTGCCATCTTAACATTGTCAAACAAAAGTTCTTTCGATTTTTTATCAATATCTACAATGTAATGATTTGAGCCTTCAGAAGTTTTATAGGCATACCAAAAACGGTTTCCCTTTTTTAACCAATTAGGATTTACACTAGTAGAGTGTACCATTTTTGCTAAATTTTTTGGCGAGTATTTAGCAGCCTGTCTATAATTTGGCTCTGGTGTTTCTTGTGCAGATACTACTGATACAGTAAATAAAAACACAAAAACTAAGATAATTTTTTTCATTTGAATTGCTTGTTAAATTTGAATTAGGAGCTAAAGTTCTCTAAAACAATTAACATCACAAATTATAAAGTTAATTTTTGTTAAAACATTAACACATTTTAACATTAATTCAAATTACGCTTTTCAATAAAAAAACGTTTTAATAATTGAGAACAGTCATTTTCCAAAATTCCTGAAACTATTTTTGTCTTTGGGTGCAGGGTTGTTTTTAAGTTGATAAAACCTCTTTCTGGTTCAGAAGCTCCATAAACAATTTTATCGAGCTGTGTCCAATAACTAGCACCAGCACACATTTGGCAAGGCTCTAGGGTTACATAAAGCGTGCAATCTTTTAGATATTTACCTCCTAAAAAATCGGCTGCAGCAGTAAATGCTTGCATTTCTGCATGCGCAGTTACATCATTTAAAGTTTCAGTTAAATTGTGTGCTCTCGCAATTATTTTATCTTTAAAAACAATTACAGCACCTACAGGAATTTCTCCTTTATCAAAAGCCATTTCTGCTTCTTGAAAGGCTTTTTTCATAAAATAAACATCATCAAAAGGTTGTATCATTTTTAAATCATTAAGTTTTCAATATTACAAAATCTTTTTGAGGTCTAAAATTGTATTTTTGTAATCAAATGAAAAATCTGTTAGACAACATAGCAACTCCTGAAGATTTAAGAAAATTAAATCAAGAGCAATTACCACAGTTGGCAAAAGAGTTGCGCAATTTTATTATTGATATTGTATCAACGAAAGAAGGGCATTTAGGAGCAAGTTTAGGTGTTATAGAACTTACAATTGCACTCCATTATCTGTTTGATACACCCAATGATTTATTAGTTTGGGATGTTGGGCATCAAGCCTATGGACATAAAATTTTAACGGGTAGAAAAGCTGTTTTTCATACCAATAGGCAATTTAAAGGTATTGCTGGTTTTCCTGCAAGAAAAGAGAGCGAATTTGATACTTTTGGAGTTGGGCATTCTTCCACTTCTATTTCTGCTGCTTTAGGAATGGCAATTGCATCTAATTTAAAAGGTGAAACAGAAAAACATCATATTGCTATTATTGGTGATGCCTCTATTGCAAGTGGAATGGCTTTTGAAGCCTTGAATCATGCAGGAGTTTCTAAGGCTAATTTGTTAATTATTTTAAATGATAATGCTATTGGAATTGATCCATCAGTTGGTGCTTTAAAAGAGTATTTAACAAAGGTTAAAACTGATAAAAAATTAGCAGCTCAAAACAACATCATCAAAGCTTTAAATTTTGATTATTCTGGTCCTATTGATGGGCATAATTTAGACAAAGTTTTATCTGAATTAAAAAGGCTAAAATCTGTAAAAGGTCCTAAATTTTTACACGTAATTACTACAAAGGGTAAAGGTTTACAAAAAGCAGAGGAAGATCAAGTAACGTATCATGCTCCAGGAAAATTTGATAAAATTTCTGGAGTACGAATTAAATCATCTGAAAATAAATACACAAAATATCAAGACGTTTTTGGACAAACCATTGTAGAACTAGCAAAACAAAACGATAAAATTGTGGCAATTACACCTGCAATGTTAACAGGTAGCTCTTTAAAATTGATGTTAAAGGAATATCCAAATAGAACTTTTGATGTTGGAATTGCAGAACAACATGCAGTTACTTTAGCTGGTGGAATGGCTACTCAAGGTTTAATTCCTTATTGTAATATTTACTCTACGTTTTTGCAACGTGCTTATGATCAAGTAATTCATGATGTTGCTTTGCAAAATTTACCTGTAGTTTTTTGTTTGGATAGGGCTGGTTTAGTTGGCGAAGATGGAGCAACACATCATGGTGTTTTTGATCTTGCTTTTTTAAGATGCATTCCAAACCTGATTATTTTTGCGCCAAGAAACGAAACTGAATTACGCAACATTTTATATACTGCTCAATTAGGTTTACAAAATCCGATTGCAATTCGTTATCCAAGAGGATATGGAAAAACTATCGATTGGAAAAAACCTTTTCAAAAAATAGAAATTGGCAAAGGAGTTAGTTTAAAAGAAGGAAAAAGCATCGCTGTTTTATCTGTTGGAACCATTGCTGATAATGTTGAAGAAGCAATTCTTTTATCAGAAAACAAAAAAGAATTTGCACATTTTGACATGCGCTTTATAAAACCTTTGGATAAAGAATTACTAAAAGAAATTTTTAGAAAGTATAAAAACATCATAACAATTGAAGATGGAGTTAAACAAGGTGGTTTTGGAAGTAGTATTTTAGAATTTGCTGCTCAAAAACATTATAAAAACAAAATAAAAGTTTTAGGAATACCTGATACTTTTATAGAACATGGAAATGTTTTAGAACTCCAAAATCAAATTGGCTTAGATGTAAAAAGCTTATTAGATATATTTTCTAAAACATAAAAAGAGGTCGTCTAAAAAGCATTTTTTAGGCGATTTTTTATTTTGTTAATTTTTTCTTGCGATTTTTTAAGAATGATTTAAAAAATACTCAGATTTAAAAAAAGTATAGTTTTTCTAAATAGTTAAACTGTACTTTTTTAAGTTATGTGCCATTGCAATTAGCCCTATTTCAACATTTACTTTACGTGTTCCTCTTAGCATAAATCGTTTAAAGTTCATGTTTTGTTTGATATTTCCAAAAACAGCTTCTACATCCCAACAGCGTTGTTTTCGCTTTGCAATGCCTTGTTCAGAGTTGAGTAATATTTTAGCTTTTGATTTTAATCGTATTAAATTATAATTCCTTTCTATAACTCGATTTGTTTTTGATTTATGACATAGTGTTCTTAAAGGGCAACCTTTACAGTTTTGTGCTTGGTATCTGTGTATTTCTTGGATAAATCCGTTCTTAGTATTTCTTTTATAAGTATCTATAAGTTTCATTTCTTGTCCTATAGGACAGTAATAAAGATCTTTCTCTCTATTATAATGTAATTCATTAGGATGGAAAGGATTTGTTTTTCCTCTTTTTTTATCTAATTGCTCTTTATGGAAGTAATTGTATTTTACAAAAGCGGTAATTTCTTTATCTTCTAAATCTGTATAATTTTCTTCACTTCCATAGCCTGCATCTGCTGTGAGCGTCTCTGGAGTTTGGTCATAATTTTCGATATGATTGTTAAGGTGTTCTTTTAAAGTAGTGGTGTCTGCTGTGGTTTGTGCTAAAGTGTAATTGGTAAGGTATTGATTGTTGGTAGAGGCTTGTATATTATAGGCAGGTTTGAGTTGTCCATTTTGCATATGATCATCTTTCATTCGCATAAAAGTAGCGTCATTATCAGTTTTACTATAACTATTTCTACCCTGTAAAATAGCTTCTTGTTTTTCATATTTCGCTAAATTAGCTGGCCAGTTTTTCTTGGCATAATTCAGCTTCTGCTTTACTTTTTTATCAATTACTTTGCCTTGTAAAACTTCATTTATTTTATCAATTGTAGCTTCAACTTGCTCCGCATTTATCTGCTCAAAATCTGGTGTATTGGGTATATGTTGTTCCTCTTTGTAAACCTTCTCTACATAAGACCAAAGCTCTTTCAACTGTTTTTCAATGCGAGTTTTACTGGTTTTAATAGATTTACCCCAAACAAAAGTATAGCGATTTGCATTGGCTTCTATTTTAGTACCATCTACAAAAATATCTTTTAAACTGATAACTCCTTGCTCAACAAGCAGTAAAACTACTTGATGGAATATGGGCTTGAAATGTTCTTGAAGTCTTTTACCTCTAAAATCATTAATTGTGTTATGATCAGGTTTGTTTTGTCCACTTAACCACATAAAATGGATGTTCTCTGATAAAGCTTGTTCTATTTTTCTTGAAGAATATAAATTACGTAAATAAGCATAAATTAATATTTTTAGCAACATTCTTGGGTGATAGCTTGAGGTGCCTCCACCTTTATAACTCTCTTCTAATTTACTAATATCTACATGGTCTATAATCGTATTAACAATACGAACTGGATGATTCTTTGGAACTAAATCATCATAACTGGGAGGTAAAAGACTCAACTGATCTTGAGTGTAAGTCTTAAAAACAACTTTTCTGCTCATTCTTAAAAATACGAAATTCTTTAAAAATTTGCAAAAAAAAAGACTGCCTTTTCAGACAGCCTCTTTTTTATGTTGATTATATCAAAAAATTAATATATCCTAATAATTAGATTTAGACATTGGTACATTATCTAAACTTACTTCTCTCTCTACTTTGTATTTCGCATACTTAACTTTATTCTCTTTTTTATAAGACAAAACAACTTCAAAAGGTTCTAATTCAAAGGGAAAATCCTCATCGATTTCTGAATTATTTTCTAATACAATCGCCTCAATTCCATATGGATTAGCAACTTCTTTCATAGGTATAAAGCTACCTCTAAAGTATAAACCTATTAATTCTGTTGTTGTTTTATCGAACTCTTTAAAATTTAAAGTAACTTTTACAGAGGATGTACCTTCTGCAATTGCAGGTGGTATTTCCTTATAAAAACCCTCTTCAAGCTTTATATCATTTGTTTTCTCTAATGTAAACTCTTGAGATTTACAGCTCCATAAAAACACTAAAGAAAACAATAAAATTGAATATTTCATAATCTAGTTTTTAACGAATTTTCTAGAAGTAGAAATGTTATTATGCTTCAAGTTTACAATATAAATTCCTTTATTTAAAGTAGAAACATCAATTGATTTATTATTCAAATTACCTTTTTTAACTTGCTTTCCGTTAATATCATAAATCAAAAACTTGGTGGTATTATCAATTTGAAAATCATCCGTTTCAAAACGAAGTTCAAATTGAGCAGGATTTGGATACATTGCCATTTTTACACCATCTAATGTATTACTTTGAACAGATAAAGAGGTACTTAAATTAGTTTCAAACATTCCATTACCATGAGTACCTACTAAAAGAACATTGTCAGAAGGTCTGTAAACCAAACCACTTACTAAAGATAAGCCTATTGTTTCTAAACCTTCAATCTCCCAATCATCATTTAAAGGATCTTCTGAGCTGTATAGTCCTCTTGCAGTTCCAACAAAATAAATAGTTTTGCCATTAACCTCTGCTATTGCTGCAGACCTAATTGAATGTGAACTTAAATTTCTCTCAACAACAGTCCAAGTAGGTCTAAATGATTTTGCATTTTTTGTTAAAAAAATATTTACAATACCATAATTAGAGTATGTAGCTAAAACAATATCAGGATTTGTTGGATGAATTGCCAAACCACTAACTATTGTTCCACTAGTTTTTGAAGCGGTAGGTGGTGTAATATCATCTGAAATTCTCAAAGTAGGTATGTTATGAGGATCTGTTAATTTAAATATATTACCAGCAGAACCTCCCATTAACAAATAACTTGAATTTGAATTGTAAACTCCTCTTGTAGCTGACAATGTTCTAATATTTTGAGGAGTAGGAAATGCTCCTAATTCATCCCAAGTAGAAGATGTTACATTTTCAGCATCATCTGTTCTATACAAATTATTTAAACCAGCATAATATAATACATTTGTATTATCTTGATCTAAATAGAAGTACGTTACAAATTGACTATCTGATCCATCAGGAGTAATTTCTCTAAAACTATTGGTTATACTTCTTGTGTAAATTGCGCCATTTTGAGTACCAAAAAAAGTTTGCAGTTGATTATTATTTGAAGTAAATCTTCTCAGTGCAACTGCAACACCATCTCCACCAGCTACAGAGCTCATTAATGTTTTATTTGACTGACCTACACTTAATCCGCCAATAGTAGTTCCATTATCTTGAGCACCTCCAATAACAGCATCTCCTCCTTCTACAGGATCTAATGCTACATGATAATACTGATATGTTTGATAATTATTATTTAGATTTTCCCACTCAATAGTTATTTCACTGATATCTGGTGCTTTATGAACACCTCCATCAGTTCCTGAGTATAATATGTTTGTATTTGTTTTATCAAACTCTAACGCATGAATATCTGGGTGATGATTTACACCACCAGCATTGTAAAGGCCATATCCTTGGTTATTTCTATATCCTCCAATTCTAGTAAAAGTTGATGATGTTAAAATATTTATTATCCTGTAAGCATTTGTACCACCTATTACAACAAAATTTTCATCATCTGGTTTTACATTAACCACTAAATCATATCCTCCTTGTATAGCAAAAGGATCGTTTCCTGATGAATCACCTCCAGCTTCGTCTGGCATTTTACTAGAAAAATCTGTCCAGTTTCCTGTAGCGTTATCATATCTCCATAAATCTGCTTCAATTGTACCACCACCAGATTGTGCTTCACCATTATCAAATAAGGCATACAAAATATTATCATTAGAATCTGAAGTTGCAAGAACTATTCTACCACTAGAAGACCAATCAAATGGATCAGAGTTTCTCGCTATTCTAGTAAAAGCTTCTACACCATCTGAAGATGTCCAAACGCCATTTTCATTAGTACTACTTCCATCTATACCAATATATACTCTACCTGAATTGGCAATTACAACATCTGTCCAATCATTACCAGAAGAAGTATCTTCTAATACTACACTTAAAGAATTACCTGATAACTTATAAACCGTATTTACAGTTGCAATAAATAAATCTCCAGTTATGGGATGTACATCAATCTTATTAATTAAATCAAAAGAACTATCATATATCGTAAAATCTGAGTCTGTTATTGAAATTTGATTCCAAGTTATACCATTATCTACAGATTTCCAAATACCATTTCCAAAATAGAAAGCTCCTAAAGAAGCACTATTTCCTCTAAATTCTCCAGTACTATAATACCATATGTTTTCAAAGCCTGCTCTTGTATCTTGTGCAATTGATGTAACATTGTGAATTTCGGTATTTGCAGAAACTTTCGTCCAATTTTGTCCACCATTAGTGGTTCTAAAAACACCACTACTTACACCTCCTGCAATAATAGTATTACCAGATGCATCAGCAACATCAATAGCAAGAGATCTTGTTCTTCCTCCTAAATTTGATGGCCCTCTAGACTCATAAATACCCACTGATTTAAGCTCATTTTGTTTTTGACTTTTTTTCCTAGCCAAAGAAACTTCCAGCTCTTCCTTTTTTTCATCTAAAGGAATCTCTCCTGTAACAGGATTCTTCTGCATATTCATCTCAAACATATCTCTTTCAATACTATAAAGTTGTCTTGAGTTTTCTGGCTTATTCTTCGGTTTTAAAACCCCTTCTGTTGTAACTTTAAAAGACACCTCTTCAGTATTACTTTTAATAGTTAAAATTAAGCTTACAAGTACTATTGATAATACTGATAGAAAAATTGTTGTGTTTTTTTTCATATTGATATTTGATAAATTTATAGTCTCAAAAATAGTGACTATTTTTATTGTTAAATAATATTTCCTGTTAATTTTTTATGTAGCCTTATTGCGTAACTGTCTGACATTCTTGAAACGTAACTACAAATTTGCATAATTCTATAAAAAACATCGTCAGTTTCTACTTGATATTCACTTGGTAATAAATTTAAAACTAAGTTATCGAAGTTAGATTCTTGTTCATTAAATTTATGATTGATAGCCGTTGTAAATACCTCTAATAAATCGGCTATAACTCTATAACCAGCTACTTCTTTTTCAATAACCTCTTTACTTTTATAGATTTTTTCGATGCTTATTTTTATTATGTCGTTAATCTGTGCCTCATACTTACATTTTTCTAGTAAAGATTTACTAAAACTTCCATTCAAAATAGCTTCTTCGTTTGCAAGAAAAATAGTTACTGCTTCATCAATTAAAGAATTAATAGCAATTGCTCTTAAATAGGCTGTTCTATCTTTGGTGTGTTTTAGTGCATAATATTTATCTCTGTTGATGCCATGAATTAATTTTGATAAATATTCCAAAGCATATTCTTCCTCAATTAAACCTAAGTTGATACCATCTTCAAAATCGATAATTGTATAACAAATATCATCTGCTGCCTCTACTAAATATGCTAATGGATGTCTATAATAGGAAATATCTGTTTCTGATTTCTTTTGCATACCCAATTCTTGAACAACATCTAAAAACTCTGTAGTTTCCGATTGAAAAAAACCATATTTTTTATCTGCAATATGATTTGTTGGCTTTTTGGGCAAACTTTCTTTCGGGTATTTTAAAAACGCTCCTAAAGTTGCATAACTTAATCGTAAACCTCCAAAAATTCCTTCTCTAGATTCTGTCAGAATCTTAAATCCGTTTGCATTCCCTTCAAAATCTATTAAATCTTGGTATTCTTTTGCTGATAATTGGTCTTTGTATTTTGCGCCTTTTCCAGATTTAAAATACTCTCCAATGGCTTTTTCTCCTGAATGTCCAAAAGGTGGATTCCCAATATCGTGTGTTACTGAAGCTGCTGCTACAATAGCTCCAAAATCGTTAAAGGTATAACCAAGTTTCACTAAATTTGGATGACGTTCTAACAACACTTTCCCAACTCTTCTTCCTAAAGTTCTACCCACCACAGAGACCTCTAAACTATGGGTTAAACGTGTATGTACAAAATCGGTTTGAGATAATGGAATTACCTGTGTTTTGTCTTGTAAACTTCTAAATGCTGATGAAAATATAATTCTATCAAAATCTACTTCGAAACCTAAACGTGTTTCATCTTGTGCTATTCTTGGTCGTTTTTCTGTATCGCCAAAACGTTTTAAAGAAAGTAGTTGTTCCCAGTTCATATTATTCTTTTAAATTTATTTTCCAATATCCTCTACTACCATCAATTCTTTTTAAATATCCTTTTTCTTTTAAGTAATTTAAGTGTTTTTGAATGGCAGATTCGTTAATGTTTAACTTTTTGGATATTTTTAATCTACTTATTTTATGATTATTATTTATAAGTTGTAAAACCTCTTTTTGTCTTTCTGATAAGTTTTTTAATTCTTTTATTTGATTAGCTATCTGACCACCTATCTGACCACCTATCTGACCACCTATCTGACCACCTGAAATTTTATCAAATGGAAAAGTCATTCTAAGAAAGTTATCAGAAAATTTAAAACATTTTTTAGTGTAAAAAGACAATATTCTAGGAATTCCAGAACCTAACTGCTCAACTAATTTTAAGTCTTTATAGATTCTGATTAATTGTTTATTTCTTGGAACAGAAAAACCTTCAAAAAATTCTTTTTCATTTAATCCTTCAGGCAAACCTCCTGCAGAAGTAATTTCTAATCTATCTGAAAATAGTTCAAATTTTGGCGATACTTCTCTGCTGTAATCATTATGAACAAAAGCATTAATTACTGCTTCTCTAATTGCTATTGAATTCCAAAGTTGATGTTGCTCTCTTTCTTTTGATGTGATTTTAATAAAAGTGGAATTTTCTATCGCTAATTTATCTAAAACTTGCTTTGTTGCTTTTACAATTGAATTGTAACCATATTCGTTATTTTCTATTAAATTAGTTCTATCTTTTGTAGCATATTTAGCTAATTTAATAGAAATATTATTAGTGTCTGACATTAAATATGCAACATAATTATACCTTTTATCCTCTGTTAAAAGTTCTAAATTCTGTGCAAATTGTTTTGGAAGTTTTATACCTGTTTCCTCGTAATAAATTTTTAACTGACTAAAAGATAACTCTTGAATGCTAGATTTTATTTTGCTAATCGAATTTCTGGTTCGTTTGGAAAATAAAGTATCAATATTTAGTTGTGATAATTGTTCTGCAGCTGTTCCTATTCTAATGAAACTTCCTTTTGGCGTCATTCCAAGTTTTGTGAAGTAATATGGTTTTTCTGTGCCACTTGCTACAATAATTTTTATAATTGGCTTGTTGTCTTTTTCTTCAACAACAATATCAAACAGTCCCATTGCAGAAGGGCTAATATTATTCTTTATTTTATCTTTTAAAACGAGTGCACTTTTATCTGCATTTTCTAGACCAACTGTATTCCCCTCATCATCAATACCAAAATAAATAATACCACCTTCTTTATAGTTTAAAAAAGCAATTATTTCTCTTTCTATAAACTTAGTAATTTCTTTTTTGTATTCTATTCTGTTGGTTTCCATTAGGGCTCGAAAATACGAAAAAGAATCTTTAATTTTGTTTTTTTAAAACTCACTTAATTCAAAAATTAAGCAAAAAGCATTTAAAGAATTTTAGCCCAGATTGAAACGACATCCTTTTTGCTTTTTCAGCAAAAAGATATAGCCTTTCGACTTCGCTCAAGATAAATTCCAAGCTGGAAATAGCTTCAAAAAAAAAAGAGAAACATTGCTGCTTCTCTTTCTATATTTTTAATTAATGAAGTATCTACCCTTCACAAGAAGCACATTCTTTCTTTTGCTTAAATTTTTGTGCAGCATTCATACTGTGTTGATAATACATCGATTTCACCCCTAATTTCCAAGCATTGATATAAATTGCGTTTACATCTTTAATTGGCATATCTGGATGTACCATAACATTGATAGATTGCCCTTGATCTATGTGGTTTTGTCTGTTTGCAGCTTGATACACAATTACATTTTGATCGATTTCTGAATAGGTTCTAAAAACTTCTTTTTCTTCGTCTGTTAAACAATCTAAATGCAATACAGAACCATCATTATCACGAATACTAGTCCAAATTTCTTTTGTATTAAAACCTTTTTGTTCTAATAGGTTTTCTAAAATTGGGTTTTTAATAGTCGTTTTAATCTTAGCAATATCTTTTACGTAAATGTTAGACCAAATTGGCTCAATTCCTTGAGAAACTTGTCCTAAAATAAATGCTGATGACGTTGTTGGTGCAATTGCATTTAAAGTTGTATTACGTCTTCCATAACCTTTTAACACAGCTGGCTCTCCATATTCAACAGCCATTTCTTCTGATGCTTTGTAAGATTTTTCTTTAATTATTTTAAAGATTTCACTATTCAAATCGTATGCTTCTGGACTATCAAAAGCCAACATTTTAGATTGTAATAAAGAATGCCAACCTAAAGCTCCTAAACCTAACGCTCTGTTTTCTTTTGCAAATTTGTATGCTTTTTCCATAAAACGAAACGTAAACTGATCATCTCTGCTTTCTGAATCTCTATAAACTTCTAACTTTGTAATAAATTCTTGCATTACAGCATCTAAAAAGTACGTTAGCGTTTCTACAGCATCTGTATCTTTCCAATCATCAAAATGTAATAAGTTTATAGATGATAAACAACAAACAAAAGACCAATCGTCATTAGATGGCAACATGATTTCTGTACATAAATTACTTGCGTAAATTTCGTGGTTTTTGTCTTTGTAAACATCTACAGTTCCATTATTTGCATTATCTCTAAACAAAATATATGGATACCCAATTTCTCCTCTTCTTTGTAATATTTTTGCCCAAATACTTCTTTTCTCTACATCTCCATCAATCATTTCTTGCATCCATTGATCACCAACAGTTACACCATGTGTTAATTCTTGAATTGGGTTTCCTTCTGTACCTATTTCTAAAAACTCTTTAATATCTGGATGATCTACAGGTAAATAAGGTGAAAAACGGCCACGTCTTACAGAACCTTGACTTACAACATCCACCATTTTTTCGAACAATTGCATAATGTGAACAGACCCAGATGATGAACCATTATTTTTAACATCTGCTCCTCTTTCACGTAATTTTCCGAAATAACCAGAAGTACCACCTCCTAATTTAGACATCATACCAACTTCTGATTGTGAGAATAAAATATCTCCCATATCATCAGCAACATGACTTCCAAAACAACTAATTGGCAAGCCTCTTCTTTTCCCAAAGTTACTCCAAATTGGCGATGCTAAAGAGTAATACCCAGCAGCCATATATTTGTAAAACTTGTCAGAAAAACCTGGTTTATTTAAAATACGCTCTGCATTGTCTGCAATTTCGCGAATTCTTTCTTCTGGGGTTGTAGTACCAGTTAAATATCCTGACTCTAAAAATTTACGGCTATTTTCTGTTAACCAAGTAATTTCTGGGGCTGTGTTTTTATCAAGAATTTCTTTTCTAGAAGCATTTCTAGCTTGGATTAATTTTTCGTGTTCTGTGAGTTCAGAAGTTTTTGTTTCGTTTAGGTTCATGTTTTTAAAATAAGTCGTCGCTAGTTATACTTTTTGTTCTTTTACTGTAGTTGATAGATCTTTTTACAAAGAAATCTCCATGTTTGGTTCCAATAATTTCATCATCAAACCAATCTGTTTCTGCTAATAAGTTTTGATCAATCTCAAATATTTTTGGAATTCCGATACTTTCTAAAGAGTTATTAAATCTATTTTTAATAAATTCTTTAATCACTGCTTTTGGTAAGAAATCTAATTCACCCCTTTCAAAAATCCAGTCGATAATTTTACTTTCAGATAAAAAAGCTTCTTTACAAGTTTCTTGAACTACTAAACTATTGTCTTCATCAAACCAATCTGGATTTTCTTCTTTAATAATTTTAATTAAATCGATTCCAAAATCTCCATGAATTTGCTCTTCTTTTGAGGTAGCTTCCACCACATTAGAAATCCCTTTTAACACATTTTTATGTTTGTTAAAAGCCATAATAATTAAAAATTGAGAAAATAAAGAAACGTGCTCAATAAATAAAGAAAACAAAATTATAGATTCTGAAAACTCCTTATTATCCTCGCTATTTACATTCTTTAATGCTAATTCTAAATAATTAACACGTCTCATAATTATAGGATTTTTCTTTAAGTTTTTAAACTCGTTGTTTAATCCTAAAATCTCTAATAAGTGAGAATATGCATCATGATGACGCACTTCACTTTCTGCAAATGTAGAACCTACTGAACCAATTTCTGGTTTTGGCATTTTTTTATAAATATCTCCCCAAAAAGTTTTTACAGCCACCTCTATTTGAGAAATTGCCAACATCGTGTTTTTTATGGCATTCTGCTCAACATCATTCAAAGTCGATTTAAAATCTTGTATATCGCTTGTGTAATTAAATTCGGTATGAATCCAATAAGAGTGCCTAATAGCATCTACATACTCGTTTAGAGCAGGGTATTCATAAGGCTTTAAATTCAACCTTTTTTCAAAAATATTTGTCTTTCTATTTCTAGTCTGTTCATCTCTATATAATATGTATGCTTTTGCAACATCATGAAAACGACTATCCATCAATTTATACTCAACAATATCTTGCACTTGCTCAACTGTTGGTGTATAATTAGGTTCATTTAACTTCCTTTCTAGTAAGGTACCATTTACAATATTTGTAATTGCAATTGCATCTCTTCTCGAGCCATTATTTACAGATAGCATCGCTTTTTCAATAGCACTTGTAATTTTTTCTAGCTCAAAATTGCTAGTTCCAGAGTCTCTTTTTATGATTTGTGTAATTTCCACGATGATGTAATGTTATTTAAAAGTTAATAAAGATGCTAACAAAGATTGCCCTTTTTAGTAAAAAAAGCAATCCATACTTATCCACAAAACAAGCGAGTTTTTAACAAAATGGTATTTTTATGAGTTTTAGTGTTAAAAAAAATACTTTTTCAATATACTGATTTACAGTTACTTAAAAGCTAAAAAACGCTACAACCTTTATTCCTATTGACATTCTTAAAACAAGATTTCTTTTTTTTATTTTGACACCTATTTTCAAAAAAAACTCCTTTTTTTAGAATAGATAAAATCACAATGAAAATAAATTAAATATGATTTGAACTAGATGTATTGAAATCAATTACAATTAATGTATATTTGTAATATTATTAACATTTATTATATATCAAAGTGAAAACAGGAACAATAAAATTCTTCAACGAATCTAAAGGATTTGGATTCGTAACAGAAGATGATTCAAACACAGAGTATTTTGTGCACGTATCAGGATTAATCGACGAAGTAAGAGAAGGTGATGCAGTAGAATTCGATTTAAAAGAAGGTAGAAAAGGTTTAAACGCAGTAGACGTTAGAGTTATCTAATATTATTTAGAATTTTTTTACATAACAACAAGTCGCTTAATTTATTTTAAGCGACTTTTTTTTGCAGTATTTTTGCATAAATTTTATTACTGATGAAAAAACGATTTCCTAAGATTGTACAATTATCTATAATTTCTGTTTATTTAATTTTCTTAGCTGGCTCAGTTGTTAGAATGACTGGCTCTGGAATGGGTTGTCCTGATTGGCCTAAATGTTTTGGATATTACATACCACCAACATCTGAAGAACAGATTACTTGGAAACCAAATACCGAATACAAAAAAGGCATCATTATTATTAAAGATGAAGTTTTATTTGTTGCTGATAAAGACATTACTACTGCTGATACTTTTACAATCAAAAATTGGTCTAAATACACCAAACACGATTATAATAAGTTTAACAAATACCATACTTGGACAGAATATATCAACAGATTGGCTTCTGTTTTAGCTGGTTTTGTATTTTTATTTTTAATCTACGCATCAACCAAATTCTGGAAAACAAATAGACGAATTCCATATTTAGCATTTGGAGCTTTCTTTTTAATGCTTGTAGAAGCAGTTTTAGGCAAAATGGTTGTTGACACTAACTTGAAACCAGAAATTATAACTATACATATGGTTATAGGGTTAATTATTATTGCCCTTTTATTACAGATAAAATTTATTATTTCTGATAAGAAAACCTATAATTACAATGCGTTATTTAATAAATTATTAATTATTTCTGTTATTTTCTCGCTAATTCAAATTGCCATGGGAACTCAGGTAAGGCAGTTTATAGATGAACAAGTAAAACTATTTGGTTTCGAAAACAAAAATTATAGTTTAATGAATCCTAGTTTTAAATTCTATTTTCATAGATCTTTTACCATTGCAATTGTACTTGTAAATTTTGGTTTATTTTACATCAATCAAGTTAAAAATCTTGGATACAAATTAGTAAATTGGATTGTTTTCTTAATCTTCCTAGAAACCATTACAGGTATTTTAATGTATTATGCAGAAATTCCTTTAGGAACTCAGGCTGTTCATTTATTAGCGGGTGCCATTTTATTTGGATTGCAATATTATTTATGGCTGCAAAGTAGAAAAACTTTAAATAATTAGTTTATTTTTAAAGCTATTTAAACGGTTTGTTTAACTTTAAAACTGAATATTTAATAATACTAAAAGGTTATCACTTTTATAGCATCACCAAAAAATATTGAGATTTTCAATAAATAATAGCTTTTTTAAAAAAATAAAGGCAGAATTAAAACGAATTTAAAATGGAGAAATCAGCATATAAAATACATATCATTGGTGCAGGAATTAGTGGTTTAATTGCTGCCCAAATTTTAGAGAATCATGGGTATCAACCAACTATTTTAGAAGCTACCAATTCTGTTGGTGGTCGTGTAAAATCGGATATTGTTGATGGATATACCTTAGATCACGGTTTTCAAGTTTTGTTAACTTCATATCCTGCAGCTAAAAAATATTTAAATTATGATGATCTAGAATTGCAAGAATTTTTGCCTGGAGCTACCATTTTTAAGAATAGCAAAATGCAAACTATTGGAGATCCACTTCGTAGTTTTTCATTGTTATTTCCTACTTTATTTTCTTCTATTGGTACTTTTGCTGATAAAGCAAAAATCTTAAAACTAAACACACTTTTAAAGAAGAAAAAAATTGCTGCGATATTTAAGACGAAAGAAACATCAACCTTACAATATTTGCAAGATTTTGGTTTTTCTGAGAGTATTATTAATGATTTTTTCAAGCCTTTTTTTAGTGGAATATTTTTAGAACCTAATTTAGAAACATCAAGTAGAATGTTTGAATTTGTTTATAAAATGTTTGGTGATGGTTTGGCTGTTGTGCCTAAAAACGGAATTCAAGAAATATCGAATCAGCTAAAATCAAACTTAAAAAACACTACTTTTAAATTTAATTCGCCTGTTAAAGAAGTAAAAGATAAAGAAATTATTTTACAAGATAAAGCTGTTTTAGAAAGTCATTTTAGCATTATTGCAACAGAAGCAAGTACTCTAATATCTAACTTAAAAAACCAAGAAACGGCTTGGAAAAGCTGTGAAACTTTATATTTTGAAACTGATAAAAGAGTTATCGAAAAACCTTTAATTGGTTTGATTGCTGATGAAAACTCGTTAATAAATAATATTTTTTATCACACAAGTTTACCAACATCAACTAAAAACACCAAAGAATTATTATCTGTAACTGTTGTAAAAGAACATAACTTAAGCGATTTAAATTTAATTTTAAGAGTAACAGAAGATTTAAAAAGGTTCTGTAATATTGATGTAAAAAAGTTCCTAAAGCATTATCATATTAAAAATGCATTGCCAAAATTAACAAACTTACAATATGAAATTTCCAGCACAGAAACTAAATTAAAAGCGACTGTATTTTTAGCTGGAGATCAATTGTTAAATGGTTCTTTAAATGCAGCTATGATTGCAGGAGAAAGAGCTGCTATGGGTGTAATACAAACCCTAGAAGATGGTTTAATTGTAGATGAATTAACATCAGAATATACTTCATAAAAAAACTCAAAGCAATTAAATTACTTTGAGTTTGTGACTCCAGCAGGATTCAAACCTGCAACCTTCAGAGCCGAAATCTGACATTCTATTCAGTTGAACTATGGAGCCAATTTAATGTCTAAAAACTATACCAAGTTCTTTTTCACTAAAGTAGATATTGTTTTTCCGTCTGCTTTTCCTGCTAATTCTTTAGAAACAATTCCCATTACTTTGCCCATATCTTGCATTCCTGATGCTCCTACCTTTTTAATAGTTGCAACCACAACTTCTTCAATTTTTTCTTCGGATAAAGCTTCTGGTAAAAATTGTTCTAAAACTGCAATTTCTGCCAATTCAGGTTCAGCCAAATCTTGTCTATCTTGTTTTAAAAAAATAGCAGCACTATCTTTTCTTTGTTTCACCTGCTTTTGAATAATCTTTATTTCTTGCTCCTCTGTTAATTCAGCCTGAAAACCTGTTTCTGTTTTAGCTAATAAAAAAGCAGACTTTACAGCTCTTAAAGCTTGCAAAGCAACTGTATCTTTTGCTTTCATAGCTTCTTTCATTTTATCCATTACTTGTTTTTGTAAACTCATTTTTCTTTAGTTTATATTGATTATTTTTTAGTCTTTTTTAAATACAACGTATTCTTATTGTAATCTATAAATGCTTTACCTTTTCTTAAAATATCTGCACCAATTATTCCATGTACTTTTTTGGCTTTATGTTGTGTTAAAGCAGTATTTACATGTGTTAAATCGAACAAAACCAAATGACATTTTTTCGTTTTCCAATCGCCAATTTTAAGTAAATTATTTTCTGATTGTTGTGTTTCCATATCAATAGCACCAGCTCCTGCTGCTTTGGTTTCGCTCTCTGTAGCATCTAAATTAAAATAGGAAATCATATCAATACCAACACAAGAATTAGAGGCTCCAGTATCTAAAATAAAATTCCCTTTTATACCATTAATTTTAGCTTTTAACTCTAAATGATTTGTGGCAATTTTTTTTAATTTTATTTTGATATATTTATTTTTCTTTAATATTCTTTTTATGCGTTTCATTGTTCATCATTTCTAAAAATCAAAAATACGACTTAAAACAATCAACTAAAAAGAGTTGTTCACTAATTTAAATTTATTAAAAATAATAACATTTAAGAATTCGCATTTTAAAATGGATTCTAATTTTATTATATTTATAAATGAAAAACATTACACATGAAAACGACTCAAAGATTAGAACATGCTTTGGCAAAACTATACAACGCATATCATAACAATCGGTTAAATCCAGAAGATTGTACAGCTTGTGCAGTTGGTAATATTTTAGACAATCAAGATAGTTGGAAACATCTTTCTAATGACCATGGTTCCTTACAATTGAGCTATGTAGGCAGAGTTCATCAAAGTTTAGGTAGAAAATTTAATGGGTATTCCCCTCAAGAAATTTTACAAATTGAAAAAGTGTTTTTAGATGCTTGTGGATTTAAAACTCCATTGTGTCATTATAATCAAAAACCTAAAAATCCAACATCAAATGATACTTTATTTAATGGTTTGGTGGCTGTTGTAGAACTTTTATGTGTGTTAGATAATCAACCTAATATAATGGATTATTCAAAACTTTTTGAGCAAGAAAATGGAGAACCTGTTTATCAACTTAAAGCATTTTTAGCTTAAATTATATTTTTTTAAAATGACAAAAACCGATTCAAATTTAATTGAATCGGTTTTTGTATTTACTATATATTTAAAATTTGGCTTATCCTCCAAAATCATCAAAACGTATGTTTTCATCTGGCATCCCAAAATCTTCACCCATTTTCTGAACTGCTTTGTTCATTAATGGTGGTCCACAGAAATATAATTCCATGTCTTCTGGCGCTTCATGTTTGCTTAAATAATTATCGATTACACAATTGTGAATAAACCCAACAAAACCATCTCCTGTTTCATCGTTAATATCTTTTTTTACTTTCCAATTATCTGACTCTAAAGGATCTGATAAAGCAATGTAAAAGTTAAAATTCGGAAAATCTTTTTCTAAAGCTCTAAAGTGATCAATATAAAATAATTCTGCTTTAGAACGTCCTCCATACCAATACGTAACTTTTCTTCCAGTTTTTAAAGTTCTGAATAGATGATATAAGTGCGATCTCATTGGCGCCATTCCTGCACCACCACCAACATATAACATTTCTGCTTCAGATTCATTAATGAAAAATTCTCCATAAGGACCAGAAATAACACATTTATCTCCTTTTTTCAAATTGAAAATATAAGAAGAAGCAACCCCTGGATTTACATCCATCCAACCTCCTTTTGCTCTATCAAAAGGTGGAGTTGCAATACGTACATTTAACATAATTTCTCTTCCTTCTGCAGGATAAGAAGCCATAGAATATGCTCTTTCTACAGTTTCGCTATTCTTCATTACTAAAGGTCTCAAATTAAATTTGTTCCATTCAGCTTCAAATTTATCTGGAGTTTCATGTTCTTCTGGGTGAGCAGTAATATCCATATCTTCGAATTTTACTTCACAAGGAGGAATTTCAATTTGAATATAACCACCTGCTTTATAGCCCATATCTTCTGGAATTTCTACTACAAATTCCTTAATAAACGATGCAACATTGTAATTTCTAACAACAACAGCATCCCATTTCTTAATTCCAAAAACTTCTTCTGGAATAGAAATATTCATGTTTTGCTTTACTTTTACTTGACAAGCTAAACGTGCTCCTTCTTTTAATTCTTTTCTAGAAAAGTGAGGAACTTCTGTTGGTAAAGCTTCTCCTCCACCTTCATTAACATGACATTCACATTGTATGCAAGTTCCACCTCCACCACAAGCAGAAGGTAAAAATATTTTATTACTACTAAGTGTTGTTAATAAAGAGTCTCCTGAAGCAACTTCAATTTCTCTTTCGCCATTAATCATGATCTTTACAGGACCAGATGGTGATAGTTTTTGTTTTACAAATAGTAAAACACTTACTAATATTAAAGTGATTAATAAAAATGCTGCTACTGTTGCTATAACAGTTCCTGTTGTTCCTGCTGCTAAAATCATATTATTGTATAGTTTTAGTATTTTTTGCTAATTCTTCTTTCACTTCCTTTTTTTCAACTTTTTCAATAGTAGCTTCTGGCTCTGTAGAAGGCTCTCCTTCTTCATCTCCTCCAGTTAACATTCCACCAAAGCTCAAAAAACCAATTCCCATTAAACCAGTAATAATGAACGTAATTCCTAAACCTCTTAAGGCTGGAGGAACGCTTGAATATCTAATTTTTTCACGAATTGCTGCAATAGCTAATATTGCTAAAAACCAACCAATTCCTGATGAAACTCCGTAATTTAAAGCCAATCCTAAAGATTCGATTTCACGAGATTGCATAAATAAACTTCCTCCTAAAATTGCACAGTTTACAGCAATTAATGGTAAGAAAATACCTAAAGAATTGTAAAGTGAAGGTGAAAATTTCTCCACAATAATCTCTACCAACTGAACCATAGTTGCAATGGTTGCAATAAACATGATAAAAGAAAGAAACCCTAAATCATAATCTGCGTACTCTGAGCCTAACCAAGATAAGGCTCCAGGTTGTAATAAATATTGATCTAACAGCCAGTTTAATGGAACTGTAATTGCCAGTACAAAGATTACTGCTGCACCTAAACCAACTGCTGTAGAAACCTTTTTAGATACTGCTAAATATGAACACATTCCTAAAAAGACAGCAAAGACCATATTGTCTATAAACACTGCTTTGAAAAATAACTCTAAATGTTCTATCATTTTTTTATTTTTTATGCTGAAGTTGCCTTCAGAAATTTATTTTAAATGCTATAAATAAGTCTTAGTCTTCGATTAAATCTTTGTTTCTACTTCTTTGAACCCAAATAATTAAACCAACAATTATCAAAGCCATTGGTGGCATCAACATAAAACCGTTGTTTTCATATCCTGTAGAAAATAAACCTGTCTTTTCAATTGGATCTCCTAAAACTGGAATTCCGAACAAAGTTCCAGCACCTAACAATTCTCTGAAAAAACCAACTAAAACTAATATTACAGCATACCCTAAAGCATTTCCAATTCCGTCTAAAAATGATCTATATGGACCATTTGCCAAAGCAAAAGCCTCAAAACGCCCCATAATAATGCAATTTGTAATAATTAGACCAATAAAAACTGACAAGGTTTTACTCAATTCAAAAGCATATGCCTTTAAAACTTGATCTACAACAATTACAAGAGATGCAACAACAATAAGCTGTACAATAATTCTAATTTTTGATGGTATTATGTTACGCATTAACGAAATTACTACGTTACCAACACCCATTACAAATAATACTGCAATACCCATTACTAGCGATGCTTTTAAATCTGCAGTAATTGCTAAAGCAGAACAAATACCTAATACTTGTATTGTAATTGGATTATTATCCGCTAATGGATCTGTAATTAATTTAGCGTCTTTTTTTGATAGTAAAGCCATCCTAGTTTAGTTTTGTATTTAATTCCTGAAAAAATGGCATATACAATTTTAAATCTTTCTTTATCATTGCAGATACACCATCACCTGTAATAGTTGCGCCTGCTAAAGCATCAACTGCATAATCGTCTTTTCTTTCGTTTTTAGGATCATTATTTCCTTTTGCAACATTTATTCCTTTGAATACACCTGCTTCCGTTAATAATCTTTCTCCGTAAAAATCATCCATAAAATAACGTTGTTTTATATTAGATCCTAACCCAGGAGTTTCACCTGCATGATCAAAAAACGTTCCTCTTACAACCATGTCTTTATCTAAAGCTACAAAACCCCATATAGCATCCCATAAACCTTTTCCTCTAATAGGTGCTATGTACACAGTTTCTCCTTCTTGAGTTCCAACAAAAAGTGGTAAAAATCTAGATTTACCTTCTTTTGCTCTTGTTTGCTGTTTTTTTACATCAATTAGATAAGGCTCCATTCCTTTACCATCGTCTTTAGAATCCATAAATTCTTGACGTGTCATTTTATTGATGATTTTTCCATCTTTATACTCTAAAACTAATTGTTCAGAAATATTTGTAGAAAATTTATTTGCAACTTTATCTGTTGATACAAAAGTGATATCACCTGTACCTTCATTTTCATTTACACCCATCGCATACAGAATATTCTGCTGCTTTTCCATTCGCTGATTCTCTTTAATTTGAGGCTTTAATGATGATGCTGTGAATGCTAAAAGCGATCCTACAACAACAACCATTATAATAGCAAATAGAATAGTATACGTATTTTTATCTGTGTTAACTGCCATAATTAAGCTGTTTTTGCTTTTAAACGTTTCATTCTTTTCTTAACATTTCCTTGAACCACATAATGATCAATTGTTGGAGCAAATACATTCATCAATAAAATTGCTAAAAATACTCCTTCTGGATATGCAGGGTTGAATACACGAATCATAATTGATATAAAACCTATTAAGAAACCATAAATCCATTTTCCTTTATTTGTTTGTGAGCCACTTACAGGATCTGTTGCCATATAAACAGCTCCAAATAAAATACTACCTATAATTAAATGTTGCCAAAAAGGAACGCTCATTAAACCAAAGAATTTACTTGAATCTGAAATCCAACCAGCGTTTACAACGCCGTTAAAAATTAATCCCATTGCTAATGCACCAACAATTGCAGAAAGAATAATTCTCCAACTAGCAACCTTTGTGTAGATTAAAAATAAACCTCCTAGAATAATTAGAATTTTAGAAGTTTCACCAACAGAACCTGGCATAAAACCAAAGAACATGTCCATTTTATCTACTCCTGCTAAAACACTGTTTCCTAATTCTGGTAAATTTGCATTTTGTGCATATGCTCCTAAAACTGTTTCTCCAGAAATTGCATCTGCAGTTCCTGTTCTTGCAGCAGCTTCATGAACCCAAACCTTATCTCCAGACATCCAAGTTGGATATGCGAAAAACAAGAAAGCTCTAATGGTTAATGCAGGATTTAAAATATTCATTCCTGTACCTCCAAAAACTTCTTTACCAATTACAACTCCAAAAATAACGGCTACTGATAACATCCATAAAGGAATATCAATAGGTACAATTAATGGAACTAACATCCCAGTAACCAAGTATCCTTCTTCTACTTCATGACCTTTGATAACTGCGAAAATAAATTCTACCAAAAGACCAACTCCATAAGAAACGATTACCAAAGGCAACACTGTCCAAGCACCTACTACAAAGTTGTCCCAAGTAATAAAATTACCTAAAAGTGATGCTTCTCTTACCACACCTTTTGCTGCATCAATTGCTGCATAATGTTGGTAACCTGCATTGAATATTCCAAAAAGTAAACATGGAATTAAAGCGATAATTACAATATTCATTGTACGCTTTAAATCGTCTGCTGCTTTTATATGAGTTCCTCCATGAGTAACTTCGTTTGGTAAATATAAAAAGGTATGGATAGCATTAAATGCAGGTGCCATTTTTGTTCCTTTATATTTCTCTTTTAAATTATGTAAGTTTTGTTTTAAGCTCATAATCTTATGCTAATTCTTGTCTCATTAAATCTAAACCTTCACGAATTATTTTTTGATGTGGTTGCTTTGAAACACATACAAATTCGGTTAATGCAAAATCTTCTGGAGCTACTTCGTAACCACCTAAAGCTTCCATTTCATCTAAATCTTTATACATAAATGCTTTTAGTAATTGCATTGGATAAATATCTAAAGGAAAAACCTCTTCATAAGAACCTGTTACAACAAATGCTCTATGTTCACCATTTGTGTTGGTATCTAAATCGTATTTTTTATTGGGTGTTAACCAAGAAAATGTAAGGGCTCTTGATGTTGATATTTTGTTGAAAACAGGTTTGTTCCATCCAAAAAACTCATAATCATCTCCTTCAGGAATTGCTGTAATTTGGTTGTCATAATATCCTAAAAAACCATCTTCTTTAACTTCTTTACCTGAAAGCACATTACCACTTATAATTCTAGTTCCAGTAGTTTCTGCATTTTTTGCAACAACATCAGCAATTGTAGCTCCTGCAATTGCAGTAACATACTGTGGCTTGCTAAATTTAGAACCTGTTAAAGCAATTGTTCTTGTAAGGTTAAATCTACCAGTTAAAAACAACTCTCCAATTACAACAACATCCTCAATCTTTAAAGTCCAAACAACTTCGCCTTTATTGATAGGATTTATTTTTGCAATTTGAGTACCAACATTTCCTGCTGGATGTGGTCCAGAAACTGTATGCAATTCAATGTTGGAAACATCCTTAAAAAATGAAGCTTCCTCTTTACCTGCACTCACATGCACTTTACCTTCTGTCAATTTAGAAATAGCTTCTAAACCAGCCTTTAATTCCAACTCTCTACCTTTTAAAGTATACGATAAATCTGGTGCTAAAGGTGCTGTATTGCTAGCAGAAATAAAAATTGCTTTTGGTGTTTGGTTAGGATTTGCAATTACATCGAAAGGACGTTGTTTTACAAATGGCCAGCAACCACCTAAAAATAGATGCTCTTTTACCTCTTCTGCAGACATAGATGATGGCGTTTTTACACCAAAATCTGTATGCTCGATAGTGGCATCAGCATTAATTTTAATTGCTAAAATTTTTCTTCTTGCTCCACGCAAAACCTCTGTTACTGTTCCAGAAACAGGACTTGGAAATAAAATTCGCTCATCGTTTTTATCATAGAACAATGCTTGTCCTGCTTTAACGCTTGCGCCTTCTTTAGCCAATAATTTAGGTGTAATTCCGTGGAAATCTTCTGGCTTTACAGCATATACACTACTTAAAGAAATATCAGTAGTTGTTTTTTCTGCCTCGCCAACAAGCTTAATATCTAAGCCTTTTTTAATACGAATGTCTTTTGACATAGTAGTTTGGAATTGTTAGTTATCTTTAAAAATCATGCAAATTTACGGATTTTAGCAACTATTTTTAATATAAATATGTTGTAATGTTGTTAAAGAAATACTATTTATAACGATTCTAAATTGATTAAAAATCAAAAAATATAATAGATTTTATTTTTGGCTTAAAAATTGATATTTTTGTAAGTATGATAAAAAAGATACTTTTAACTAGCTTCTTATTCTTTTTGATAAAGATTGATGCTCAAAACATTAAATCTATACAATTAAGACCTTTACAAGAAAATAATTACTCTGCAATTGTTCCTTTAGGTACTGTTTTACAATTATCTTTTGATGATTTAGAAAATGACAGCAAAGATTATCGATATAAAATAGAACACATGACACATGATTGGCGAAAAAGTAGATTACTTTCTAGTCAATTTGTAAATGGTTTTGATGAAAATACCATTATAAATGTTACCAATTCCTTTAATACTTTTCAAAATTACACACATTATGAAGTTAAAATTCCGAATGTAAATACCGTACTTACAAAAAGTGGCAATTACCTTTTATCGGTTTTAGATGATTATGATGAAGTAGTTTTTACAAGAAGATTTGTGCTGTATGAAAACGCTGCAATAGTTGCAGTTCAAGTTTCTAGAAGTAGAAATGCAAAAACAACAGATACTCAGCAAACTCTAGAATTTACAATAAATCACCCAAACATAAGAATTAACAATCCACAACAAGAAGTAAATGTAGTTATTCTTAAAAACGAGAATTGGAACGAAAAAATAACCGATTTGCAACCTACTTTTTTTCAACAAAATCAATTGAGATATACCTATACAAATAAAACCAATTTTTGGGGAGGCAACGAATATTTGAATTTTGACACCAAACTCATCAGAAATAAAAGTTTGAATGTAGTTCGTATAGAAATGAAGGATGTTTTTCATCATTATTTATATCCTTACACCTATAATGCTGATTTAGAATACAGATTTAACCCTGACATTAATGGGCAATTTGTTTTTAGAACTTTAGAAGGAAACAACCCAAACACGGAAGCAGATTATGCAATGATGCATTTTACTTTGTATGCAGATGCGCCTTTTTTAGATAAAAGTGTGCACGTTTATGGAGCTTTTAATAATTTTGAAATTGAAGAAGATACAAAATTAGAATATGACTTTGAAGATAAAAGCTACAAAGGAGCTATTTTAATGAAACAAGGTTTTTACAACTACACCTTTGCAACTGTCGATAAATTTAACAAAGTTGACACTAATGAAATAAATGGAACTTTTTTTGAAACTGAAAACCAATATACAGTCATTACTTATTTTAAACCTTTGGGTGGATTGTATGATAGAGTGATAGGAATTGGAACAGGTTTTTACAATCAAGATCGATAAAAAAATGATTTGCGTTTTTTAAACAAAAAAACTACATTTACCTTTCATGGTAGAGCAAATTACAAAAGGGATTAAAATTATTGTAAAAACAAAATACAATGGCACTAGCACTAGAAATGGTAGGCAGTACTATGTTTTTGCTTATTTTATAACTATCGAGAATAATTCTGAACAAATTGTGCAGCTTACAGACAGGTTTTGGCAAATTTTCGATTCGCTAAACATAACTGAAATTGTAGAAGGAGAAGGTGTGGTTGGACAAACTCCAATTTTAAAACCAAATGATAATTATTCCTACAGTTCTGGTTGTTTTTTAGAATCTAACTTAGGTTCTATGAAAGGTTTTTATACGATGCAAAATATTGATACTTTAGAGCGATTTAAAGTAATAATTCCTACTTTTCAACTCTCAACACCAATATTATCAAACTAAACAGCCCAAAAAGTAAAGTCGCCAAAATTAAAGATGCTGCCTGCTTAAATTGCGGACATCCTTTTAGCGGACATGAAAGATTTTGTCCAGAATGTGGGCAAGCCAATAAAGGGAATATAATAACCTTTAAAAGTTTTGTGCACGAAGTTTTTAACGGTTTGTTTAATTTTGAAGCCAAATTCTGGAATACAATTATCCCACTTTTAGTAAGTCCTGGTAAAGTTTCTAGAGATTATATTGATGGTAAAAGACAACGTTATTCCAATCCTTTTCGTTTTTACTTAACAGTTTCCATTATTTTTTTCTTGTTGATTGGATTATCAAAATCTATTGATAAATATGAAGCACTAGCAGATGAAAGCAAAGCAGACATAACCAATGTGCTTAAAAAAAACACGAATTCAAAAGATAAAAAAGAAGAAAAACCAACAGAAGAAAAAATAGATTCAATTATTAAGAATTTAGATGAAGATTTGAGCAAGTCTTTTATTCCTATTCCTGCCTCTGCAAAAAAGAAAATTTTAGAAGAAGTTAAAAAAGAAGCCAAAGACACTACCAAAACAAAAAAATCTAACAACAATAATGTTATTTTTAACTTTGGTGGAGATACAAGGTTAGATGAATTTTCTCTTTACATTAAAGGGAATCCTGATGCAAATATTAATACTGCTTTAGATTCTTTAGGATATGAAAAGAATTTTACAAATCGGTTTTTGCTAACAAAGACCAAAAGTTTGTATGCATTTACAAAAAGTGAAGAAACTAGAAATCAATTTTTTAGTCAAGTACTTTCATATGGTTCTGTAGCATTGTTTATTTTCCTGCCATTTTTTACTTTATTTTTAAGATTTTATTACATCCGAAGAAAATATACATACATAGATCATTTAATTTTTGTGTTCCATGTACAAACCGTATTTTTTATGCTGTTCTCAATTTTTATTCTATTAAGACTTTGTAGTTTAGAACCTCACATTTGGATTTTCGCCATTTTATTTCTCATATACCTATTTATAGCTATGAAAAAATTTTACAAACAAGGTTATGTAAAAACATTTTTAAAATTCTTACTTTTAAACCTAAGTTATATGATCGTATCAAGTATTGGTATTACATTTCTATTTATATTTTCGTTGATGCTTTTTTAGGAATAGTTTGTTTACAAGTAACCAAATTTTATTTTTAAATTTTTCCTAAATATGGATAAAAATTATTTCAATAAAAAATAACTAAATATCAAACACTTTATCATTCAAAAAATCAAAATACTTCATAGACACCTTTTCTTCTATTTTTTTGATGGATGTTATACTCACAGTTTCCACAAAAACACGTTTCATTTTTGGTGAAATTTCGGCATTTCCTAAAGTTTCTGATGTATGAAATTCAATAATTTTTTCTTGAATAAATTCTTGGTTTTCATTTAGCCAATTGTCAAACCAATCCTTACGTAATTTCTTCATTTCATCAGTATATAAAGGCGATGATGACCAAATTCTTGGTTCTTGTGCTAATTTTGTGAAGTGTTTTGTTTTTCCATCCCAAACCAATTCATAGGCTTCTAACTGCTTATTCCAATCAACTAATACAATTGTAAAGGGCTCAATATCATCAAAATTAAATTCTTTTATATAAGAAACAGCATCATTAGCAGTAAGTATATTTTTAACAATAATACCTCTACTCATTTTGTAATTTGATTTTCTAATATGTTTTTCAAATGCACCATTTAACAAACAAACTAACATTTTTTTATTACTGGTTCCGATCCAAGTTCCTCCAGCCAACTCATCTTTTGGATATGTTAATGCTACACCATTTTCTGTATATGTTTTTGGAGGAATAGTTTTTCTTAAAGGAGTTTCATCTCTACTAGAAGTTAAGATAAAATTATTGTTAGGTAATGGAAGATAAGTTACTGTACACATTTATTCCTCGGAAATTTGGTTTTCAAAATTACGAAATCGATTTATAAAATTTGTAACTTTACAACTTTAAAAATTTAGACAAATTAAAACCGTACAGAAATGGCAAGAGGATTTTTCAATGTTCCAATAGCAGTTAATGAACCTGTTAAAGATTATAAACCTGGTTCACCAGAATTAAAAGAAGTTTTAGCAACCTATAAAGAAATGTATAAAGGAAAAGCAGATATTCCTATGTATATTAATGGTAAAGAAGTTAGAACTGGAAATACTAGAAATATTACACCTCCTCATGATCATAAACATGTTGTAGGTCATTATCATATTGCAGATAAAAGCCATGTAGACGAAGCAATTTCTACAGCTTTGGCTGCTAGAGAAGCTTGGTCTAGCGTTTCTTGGATGGAAAGAGCTTCTATTTTCTTAAAGGCTGCTGAACTTTTAGCAGGCCCTTATAGAGCAAAAATGAATGCAGCAACAATGTTAGCACAATCTAAAAACGTATTTCAAGCAGAAATTGATGCAGCTTGTGAAATGGTAGATTTCTTTAGATTTAACGTACAATACATGACTGATATTTTTAAAGATCAGCCAGCATCTGCACCAGGAATTTGGAACAGAGTTGAGTACAGACCTTTAGAAGGTTTTGTGTATGCAATTTCTCCTTTCAACTTTACATCTATTGCAGCAAATTTACCAGCAGCAGCAGCTTTAATGGGGAATGTTGTGGTTTGGAAACCTTCAGATCATCAAGCATATTCTGCACAAGTAATTGTAGATTTATTTAGAGAAGCTGGTTTGCCAGATGGTGTGATTAATGTTGTTTATGGAGATCCTGTTATGATTTCTGATACTGTTTTAGCATCACCAGATTTCTCTGGATTGCATTTTACGGGTTCTACAACCGTTTTCAAAAATCTTTGGAAACAAATTGGAAACAACATTCACAACTATAAAACCTACCCAAGAATTGTAGGTGAAACTGGTGGAAAAGATTTTATTTGGGCTCATAATTCTGCATTTCCTTTGCAAGTTGCAACAGCAATTACAAGAGGTGCTTTTGAATACCAAGGTCAAAAATGTTCTGCTGCTTCACGTGCTTACATTCCTGCTTCTATTTGGGAAGAAGTTAAAAAACATTTAGTAGCACAAACATCAGAATTAAAAATGGGTGCTCCTGATGACACAAAGAATTTTGTAAACGCAGTAATTCATGAAGGTTCTTTTGATAAAATTGCAAAGTATATTGATGCTGCTAAAGCAGATGTAAATGCCGAAGTTATTATTGGTGGAAATCACGATAAATCGAAAGGTTATTTTATTGAACCAACTGTAATTTTAGCAAAAACGCCAACTTATGAAACCATGACTACAGAACTTTTTGGGCCTGTAATCACTATTTATATTTATGAAGATTTAGAATGGGAAGCTTCTTTAAAGTTAGTGGATGAATCTACAGAGTATGCTTTAACTGGCGCTATTTTTTCTACGGATAGATATATTGTTGAACAAGCTTCTAAAGCCTTAGAAAACGCTGCTGGAAACTTCTACATTAATGATAAGCCAACTGGAGCAGTTGTTGGGCAACAACCTTTTGGTGGAGCAAGAGCCTCTGGAACGAATGACAAAGCTGGTTCTGCTCAAAATTTATTAAGATGGACGTCAGTTAGGTTGATTAAAGAAACGTTTGTAACGCCTCAAGATTATAAATATCCTTTCTTAGGATAAGAAAATAAACATCAAAAAAAAGAGGTCGTCTAAAAAGCATTTTTTAGGCGATTTTTTATTTTGTTAATTTTTTTTTGAGTTTTTTTTAAGAATGATTAAAAAAATACTCAGATTTAAAAGAAGTACAGTTTTTCTATATAGTTAAACTGTACTTTTTTAAGTTATGTGCCATTGCAATTAGCCCTATTTCAACATTTACTTTACGGGTTCCTCTTAGCATAAATCTTTTAAAGTTCATGTTTTGTTTGATATTTCCAAAAACAGCTTCTACATCCCAACAGCGTTGTTTTCGCTTTGCAATGCCTTGTTCAGAGTTGAGTAATATTTTAGCTTTTGATTTTAATCGTATTAAATTATAATTCCTTTCTATAACTCGATTTGTTTTTGATTTATGACATAGTGTTCTTAAAGGGCAACCTTTACAGTTTTGTGCTTGGTATCTGTGTATTTCTTGGATAAATCCGTTCTTAGTATTTCTTTTATAAGTATCTATAAGTTTCATTTCTTGTCCTATAGGACAGTAATAAAGATCTTTCTCTCTATTATAATGTAATTCATTAGGATGGAAAGGATTTGTTTTTCCTCTTTTTTTATCTAATTGCTCTTTATGGAAGTAATTGTATTTTACAAAAGCGGTAATTTCTTTATCTTCTAAATCTGTATAATTTTCTTCACTTCCATAGCCTGCATCTGCTGTGAGCGTCTCTGGAGTTTGGTCATAATTTTCGATATGATTGTTAAGGTGTTCTTTTAAAGTAGTGGTGTCTGCTGTGGTTTGTGCTAAAGTGTAATTGGTAAGGTATTGATTGTTGGTAGAGGCTTGTATATTATAGGCAGGTTTGAGTTGTCCATTTTGCATATGATCATCTTTCATTCGCATAAAAGTAGCGTCATTATCAGTTTTACTATAACTATTTCTACCCTGTAAAATAGCTTCTTGTTTTTCATATTTCGCTAAATTAGCTGGCCAGTTTTTCTTGGCATAATTCAGCTTCTGCTTTACTTTTTTATCAATTACTTTGCCTTGTAAAACTTCATTTATTTTATCAATTGTAGCTTCAACTTGCTCCGCATTTATCTGCTCAAAATCTGGTGTATTGGGTATATGTTGTTCCTCTTTGTAAACCTTCTCTACATAAGACCAAAGCTCTTTCAACTGTTTTTCAATGCGAGTTTTACTGGTTTTAATAGATTTACCCCAAACAAAAGTATAGCGATTTGCATTGGCTTCTATTTTAGTACCATCTACAAAAATATCTTTTAAACTGATAACTCCTTGCTCAACAAGCAGTAAAACTACTTGATGGAATATGGGCTTGAAATGTTCTTGAAGTCTTTTACCTCTAAAATCATTAATTGTGTTATGATCAGGTTTGTTTTGTCCACTTAACCACATAAAATGGATGTTCTCTGATAAAGCTTGTTCTATTTTTCTTGAAGAATATAAATTACGTAAATAAGCATAAATTAATATTTTTAGCAACATTCTTGGGTGATAGCTTGAGGTGCCTCCACCTTTATAACTCTCTTCTAATTTACTAATATCTACATGGTCTATAATCGTATTAACAATACGAACTGGATGATTCTTTGGAACTAAATCATCATAACTGGGAGGTAAAAGACTCAACTGATCTTGAGTGTAAGTCTTAAAAACAACTTTTCTGCTCATTCTTAAAAATACGAAATTCTTTAAAAATTTGCAAAAAAAAGACTGCCTTTTCAGACAGCCTCTTTTTAATTTAAACCATTTTATTAATTAACTGTAAAAGTCCATATTTGGCCAATAGATTTTGCACCATTTTGATCTTTCACATTTACTTGCCAAGAATATGTTTTGCCAGCTTCTGCAGTAATCTCATAATTTTGTGAGGTTAAATTACTATCCACTAATACCAAATTATCATTTTCTCCAAAATAAAGCTCATAAGTTAAAACATCTGCTGTGTCAATGTCTTCTGCAATCCATCGTAAAAAAACAGTGCCAGCATCTACAACTGTATTATTTTCTGGAGTAATTACTTTAGGTGAAAATGGTGCATAATTTTCGATAACAGTTCCTTGTGTATAAAATGCGTACGTTTCTGATGAAGTCCCTAAATTATTATCGATATCTAAAGCATCTACCTGCCAATAATAAGCAGTAGCTTTCTCTAAATTAAAAGTAATTTGGCTAGCAACTACTGTTCTACTTTCAACTATATCCGTCAATCCTCTATCTTTGGCAACTGTAATTTTGTATTCAATTTCATTCGCTTCTGGATCAATGGCATCACTCCAATTAAAATCTACAGTATTATCAATACATAATAAATTTTCAGAAGGGAAAATTAATGACACTACTGAAGGTGCTTGATTTTCCTCTTTTTTAGAACATTGCATTGCTAATAAACTAAATAAAAACAGAAATAATATATTTTTTATGTGCCTCATTATTGCTTTAATATTTTTATTGGTTTAGCATTTTTTAAAGATAATTTTAAAATATAAATTCCTTTAGAAAAGTTACTAAATGGTATTTTTAGTTTTTCTGAAACGATAGCATTTGTTTGTTTATAAACCATTTTACCTGTCATATCAAAAATTACAGCTTGTACATTTTTGTCTTCAATAGTAGAAGGAACATAAATTTCGATAAAGTCTTTTACAGGGTTTTTTATAAGAGATACGCGTAATTCAGGATTATTAATTGATAATAAATCTCCAATATTTTTCTCATAAATACCTTCACAATCTTTGGCTGTTTTTACTTTTAAAATGCCTCTTTCAAAAATTTTAAAATTAAACTCTCTTTGACTTGTAATACCCACTAAGGTTTCATTAATAAAAACCTCAAAAGGTGGAGTTCCTTCATCAATCTTAAAAGAAAAATTATTAGATTCTTTTTCTGCAGTTACTTTTAAAGAAATTGGTGTTGCTTCTATTATATTCACTTCAAAACACTGTGTTTGGTTTAATTCTTCGATATTAACACAAACTAAATAGGTGCCTGGAGCTAAATTTGAAAACTGAAAACCACTAGCTGGAATGTTTTGAGAAATATTTGTTGCTTCTCCAGTTACTGTTGCTACATACGTATAATCAGCTAAATTTACATCAATTCTAATAAGTCCATCATTGGATTCTGGACACGTTTCTGAAGCTGTAAAAACAGAAAAAAGTTCGGAAATAGTTACTGAATAATCTTCAGTTTCTCCCCATTCTGTAAGATGATCTGCATCACAAGCTCCAAGTCCAAAACCATCTGAAGGATCATCATACTCTATAATAACACGCATTCTGGTTTTCCCAATTTTAGCATTATTTGGCACTGTAATAGTAAATGTTGCAGTAGCAACATCTTCAGTTCTGGAGCCTAAATCATATCTTTCTGTATCGTTATCAAATTCAAAATCTTGATTCCAATCAATAAAAACATAACAATGATCTTGGAAACCTCCTGTATCAAAAGTTACACTAATCTGCTCAGCCTCACCTCTTAAAAGATTGGTATTTATAGCTGTAAAATCTTGATAACCATCTATTATATCGTTCCCAGAATTATTATTAATAGTACCAAAAGTAACATTTGTTATATGTTCTGTTCCACCAGCTTCATCTGTAAAAGTTGATGCACAATAAGCAGCTACTTTTGTTGTAAAACTAAAAACTGTAGAAAAAACTCCTTCTCCACAATTGTTTTTAGGCTTCACTCTCCAAAAATATTCAGTTACTCCAACAAGATTTGTTGTTGTATAGATGTTTGTTGCAACATTTCCTGTAGAAATTATATTAGAAAACTCACGATCAGTAGCAATTTCAACATCATAAGAAGTTGCGTTTGCATCATCATTCCATTGCAATTCTTCTACTAAATTTAAATTTGTAGCATTGTTTGCAGGAGAAGAGAGCGTTAATTCATTAAAATCGGCTGAATTTAATTTAAAATCTACCTTAAGAGATTGGGTTAAAGTTGCAGAAGTTGATGAAACAATAATTTCATAATCTTGTGGAGTTACATCGTCAAAATTAGAAACTGTCATGGTAATATTACCATCAGCATTAATTGTTGAAGCACTAAATGACACATTAGAACCAGCTGGTTCTCCAGATGAAGATAGAGAAACAGCTTCAGAAAATCCATTTACAAAATCGAAATTTAAATTATAACTTACTGTTTGATTCCCAGTATTACAAGCACTTTGTAAACCATCTGTATTGTTTACGATAAAAGTTGGTACTGTTGAATTAATTGTAAAATTTGTTGCGTTGATATTGTAAAAAATATTATCAGCAGCTTCTACCATTATTCTTGCAGCACTAGAAGCATTATCAGGAATAATTATTTCCTCTGTTCCATCATTAGCTGTATTCGATTTTAAAATTATAGGAAAAGTAAGTCCTCCATCTATAGATAATTTTATATTTACAGTGGTACAATTTATGGGAGCAGCGTTTGTTGAACCATTGTTCCAAGTAATAGTTTGTGTGCTTCCAGTATCCCAAGTTACTGATGTATTTGGTGCAGTAACTGTAAAAGGAGTTGTATCAACCACATTAATTTTCATATCATCTCTAGCAGTAGCACCTGCACCAGGATTATTATCTCTAACTATAAAAGAGAAATTTAATTCTCTAGCAACAGAAGGAACAACCTCCCAAGTAGAAACTAAACTTCCATTTACAACAGTTTCTAAAGCTGGCATATATCTAACAGGAACATTTTTAGAAGGTAAAGATCTAAATGCTGGACCACCAAAACTCGAGGAAACTGGTGGCATTGTTGCAATTTCATTATCTAATTGCTCCCAATTATAGGTTAATGAATTTACGCCATCTGCATCATTTCCTGTACCAATTAATTTAAAAGGTGTAGATTTCGGAATGCTATAATCTAATCCAGCATTAGCAGTTGGTGCTGTATTGTTGGTGTTTGTTAATACTGCACAATCTCCTGATGATTGAATTACTGCCCAAATTTGTGCAAGACTAACTGCATGAAAATAATCATCACTATTTCCATTAGCATTCCCAGATTTTACGTTGGGTGAACAAATACCTGCATAGCCCATAATTGTAGAACCACTTCCAGGTTCTATAGCAGTAGAATTTGTTCTATTACAAGGATTATTTTGTGTGTGGGTTGCACCAAATTGATGACCTAATTCGTGCGCAACTAAATCAATATCATAAGGATCGCCAACTGGAGAACCTAATCCTGTTACTCCTCTTGCTTTTTGCCCAGTTACACAAACAACACCTAAACCTGCTAAACCAGATAAAGTACCTCCAGATGTACTAAACACGTGCCCAATATCATAATTTGCATTTCCAATTTGTGCATCACAGATAGTTTGTACTTCATCTATCAGTTCATCAGGATCGTCATCTGTCATTCCATCTGTAGCAGCATCTAAAAAAATGATGTCTTCATTATTGGTTACCAATTCAAATTTTACGGCTAATTCTCTCTCAAAAACACCATTTAATCTTGTTAAGGAAGTATTCATAGCAGATAATACTGCCGCTTTTTTTACTTGATCTGAAGCAGAACTAGCTATATTTTGTTGACTAGCACCTAAATGAAATTGCGCATATTCTCCACTACAAGCCAAAGCTAATCTGTATGTTCTTAAGTTACCATCATTTACGTTTTTTGAAAAATTGGTATTCAAAAATTCTTTGTTTGCAGCCTCTTCTACCTCACATTGAAAACTTAAATCAACATCATTTAAACTGCTTTTTTTGTAAATAATATATTCTTTTTGATCTCTAGTATAAGGATCTATATAAATAGTTTCTTTAGCTTCTGAATAAATAACGGCATGAAAACCATCTGATCCTATGCTTATTTTTGCGTTTGCTGATGTATCATCTATTCCTTTTGCAGTGTAGGATTTTACGTTTGGAAATTTTGCCTGTAATAGGGCATCAAAATTAGAGTTTTCTTGAATTGAGAATTTCGACAAGCTACCATCTGCATTTGGCAATTCTATAATAGTGTTAGCAGATGCTGATTTTCTAGTTAATTTATCTTCAAAAACACCACTATTTAAAGTAACAATTTCGTAGTTTGAAGGGAAATTTTTCTTTTGAAAAGTTGCTTTCTTTTGAATAGATGGGTTTTCTTTTTCCTGCTTTTGCCATAATTGTTGTCCATAAAAAGTAGAACTACTAGCACATAAAATTGCAAGAAAAAGAATAAAAGATAATCTGTTTTTCATAAAAGTATATTTAAAATACAATTTTGGTTTTCAAATATAATGAAATATTTACCTTTGTAGTCGTAATTATGAATAGAAACATACAGCTAAAAGACCTTGGTCTTAAAGATTATAAAGAAACTTGGGAGTATCAATCTGAACTATTACAAGAAATTGTAGATGTTAAAATTGATAATCGAAGAAATGATAAGACTACAACAACTCAAAATCATTTTTTGTTTGTAGAACATCCTCATGTATACACGCTTGGTAAAAGTGGTGATTTGAGCAATTTACTTTTAAATGAAAAGCAATTAGCAGAAAAAGAGGCTACTTTTTATAAAATAAACAGAGGTGGAGATATTACCTATCATGGTCCAGGACAAATTGTTGGCTACCCAATTTTAGACTTGGAGAACTTTTTTACGGATATTCATAAATATCTTCGTTTATTAGAAGAATCTATAATTTTAACCATTGCAGAATATGGTTTAAAAGGCGAAAGAAGTGAAGGTGAAACTGGTGTTTGGCTAGATGTTGGAACACCTTTTGCTCGTAAAATTTGTGCCATGGGAATTCGTTCTTCTAGATGGGTAACCATGCACGGTTTTGCTTTAAATGCAAACGTTAATTTGGGTTATTTTGACAATATAATTCCTTGTGGAATTCGTGGTAAAGCTGTAGCTTCTATGGAAGCTGAATTGGGCAAAAAAGTAAATGAAAAAGAGGTTAAAGAAAAAATTCTAAAGCATTTTAAAGTGCTTTTTGAAGTTGATGAGATTATTACAGATTAATCGTAAAAAAACAATTACATTCCTTTATCTAAATCTTTATCAATAGACACCAAAACTGCTTTTTTTATTTTTTGAACTATTTCGTTTGTAATTAGATAAAACTCTTCTAAAGTTTTTTCTTTAAAATTAAAATATCTATCGTTAATATGCTCAAAAAAATCCTTAACTCCATGCTCAGCTATTAAAGAATATTTTGCATCGTCAGCATATATTTGAACCCGAAAGCACTCCTCTAAATACCTGTCTGTTTTCCAATTTATTTTCCAGAACATATTTGGCTCATAAATGGTAAGGTGAAAATTTTTATCGGGTTTTATTTTATTTAATTGATCAACCAAACTTTTTAATTCCTTAGACATATTAGATACAAGTATATTTTTTTGATCTTGCATGTGCTCAATTATTTATCTGAAAAATTTCGTAATTATTAATATTTCTACAAAGCCTACTTCTCTTCGTTAAAATACACTTTGTAATATTTCATTTTTTTCTCTTCATCATATCCTCTTTCTAGATACTCTGAAGCTGCATCTGGTGCATCCACATCTAGTTTTATAGTGATGTTTGTATCTAACTTAATCTCCGTTTTTAGCTTGTTTTTTTCTTTCTTTAAAACAACTCCAGAAACATCAAAATTGTTTCTGATTAAAACATCATTCAAGTTTTCATAATGTTTTTTATAATCTTCAAATAGCTCTTTATGCTTTTCGTCTTCAAAAATTTCGTCCTTGAATTCTTGATAATCTACAGCTTCATGTTCTTTGAAATAATCTACAGTATTTGCTAAAAAATTCCCTTGTTCTTTCATGCCCAATTCTGGCTTAATTACTTCTTCAGAAAATTCTTTACACAACTCTAAATAATTTTGTGTGTGCGAATTATAATCATCTGCTAATTTTACAGCTAGGAAATTTTTAATCCAATATTGTGCATCGTAATTATTGTTATCTACTGAAAAAACAACGGTACCTTCTGTATCTGAAGTATTTAGAATTAAACAACCTTTGTCGATTCTTTTTGTTGAGATTCCTTTTTGAACTACCACATCAAAACTCTCATTATCATCCAAGTAGGTCTGGAAAAAATCGACTTTATTTTCTATTTTAAAGATTCCAACTGCTTCTGTTAACACATCTTTATATTCTATACCTTCTATAAAAACAACAATTACATCTCCAGTTTTTATTTGTGCTGAATTAGATTGCTCAAACAAATGATTTACGATGTTTTTAGAATATTCCACAAACGAACTTTCTTCTTTAAAAACTTCGGAAGCATAATTATTCAATTCATTTAAACGTACATCTGCATGATGAGTAAAACGATAGCTTTGTGTTAAACTGCCAAATGGTTTTAATAGAAAATTCTTCATTAAATCGTAGCTTTCTTGATCAAAACGAATTAAATCGTCTGAAAAAACATTCTGACCACTATTAAATTTATTCGCTACTTTATGAAGAATACATTTGGTAATTTCTGCTCTTGTTTTTTTAATCATCTTTTGAGATTTTGGAGCGTAAAAATAGAAAAAGTTTGTGGATGATTTGGATTTAAATTATGTTTCTGTGATTTTTTTTTGACACGGATTTTACGGGTTTTAAATAATAATGCTCTCGATAAAATTGCCACAAATTCACGAATTTATATGTTTGGAATTAAATTATGGTTTTGATATGAATATGTTTTTGATACGTATTTTACAGATTTTTACTGATAATTCTTTTGATGAAATGCTCTTTATAAAATGCCACGAATTCACGAATTAATTTGGTTGGAGTTAAGTTATTCTTTGGTGTATTTTTTTTGATATGGATTTTCACTAATAAATTATTCAAAAATTATTAAAGAATAAAAAAAGAAAAAATCACTCTAAAAGTTAGCAACAGTTTTAGCCCTGATTGCAGCATTTGTTTGAGCTCTTTTTGCCTTTTTCAGGCAAAAAAGCGAGTGCGAAAAGCAGGAAATAGCTTCAAACGAAATTAAATCTTCAATTTTAATTGTTCTGGTAACAATTTAAATGATTTTCTGTGATGGATATTTGCACCAAATTCGCGAATTGCATTTCTGTGTTCTTTGGTTGGATAGCCTTTGTTTTTTGCCCAATTGTACATGGGGAATTCCTGATGAATTTTCTCCATATATTCATCTCTATACGTTTTTGCCAACACAGATGCTGCTGCAATACTTAAATATTTAGAATCGCCTTTTACGATGGTTTTATGTGGAATTTCTTTGTAATCTTTAAATTTATTGCCATCAATAATTATAAATTCGGGTGCAATTTTAAGTTGCTCAATTGCTCTGTGCATGCCAGTAATTGAGGCTTGCAAAACGTTTATTTTATCAACTTCTTCTTGCCAAATGAAAGAAACGCCAAATGCGAGTGCATTTTCTTCTATAAAAGGCCTTAGTTCTTCCCTTCTTTTTTCTGATAATTGTTTGGAATCGTTTAAAAATGGATGTGTAAAATCTTTAGGTAAAATTACTGCTGCTGCCACAACTGGCCCACATAAGCAACCTCTGCCAGCTTCATCTGTGCCAGCTTCTAAAGTAAAACCACTAAAATTAGATAGTAACATGCTGCAAAGAAAAGAAAACTTTTTATTTTTAGAGGATGCTCTTAAAAGATTGAGTATTTTTTATCAATTTAAACATCCTTTTATAATTAACATTTATCACCATAATTATTAACGACACTTTTCGTTTAATTATTTTACATTTGCTTCTGCAAGATTTATGATGACAAAAAAATTATTCTTAACCTTTTTACTGATTAGTTTTTCACTTACCACTTTTTTTGGCCAAAGAAAATTAGGTGAAAATGCTTTAAGAGAAAACACCTATTTAAATGGAAATGGTGAGGTTGACACTTTACGAAATACAGGAGCTACAAAGGTAATTTTATCTGGAAAAACCAAATATACAGATTATAAGATTTTTTCTCATGATAGAGATACTTCCTATATTGACACTACACTTACACTACAAAAAGAATATAAATTTAATTTTTTAAGAAAAGATAATTTTGAGTTATTAGCTTTCCATAATCAAGGACAAACTTTTAATAATTTGGGCTATAGTTTCGATAATGTAAGTCGTTTTTCTGACATTGGTTTTAGTGCTAAACAAGTAAGTTATTTTGAAATTGATGATATAAAATACTACGAAGTTCCCACACCAACCACCGAAATTTTATACAGAACAGGTTTGCAACAAGGGCAAGTTTTAGATGCACTTTTTACACTAAATTTTTCAAAAAGGTTAAATGTATCGCTTTCTTACAAGGCAATTCGTTCTTTGGGTGCTTACAGAAGAGCATTGGTAAGTAATGGTAATTTTAGAGGAACTTTTCATTATAGAACTGAAAATAACAGGTATGAAGTTAGAGGTCATTTAGCTGCTCAAGACTTTTTTCATCAAGAAAATGGGGGGTTAACTGAGGAAGCTTTGCAAAGTTTTATTGATGAAGATCCAAACTTTGAACAACGCTCTAGATTAGACGTAAATTTAGAAAACGCAGAAAGTCAGTTTGATGCTAGCAGAGTTTATTTGGAACACAGTTATAAATTACTCGCAAAAAAAGACACTTTAAACGATAAGGACTTTAGCAATTTAAAAATTGGTCATGTTTTTACAAGTGAAAACAAAAGCTATAATTTTAACCAAACTGGAACAACAACCAATATTTTTGGAAGTGCAAATCCCTCTGGTACAACCAATAACGATGCTGAACACTCTATTACAAATAATGAAGTAAATTTAGAATTTAACTCAAAATATGTTTTAGGTAAATTTAGAGCCAAAGCAAATCTTACCAGCTATTCTTATGGTTATGATACTATTTTAAATAGCAACAGTAGCTTAAATAAACTAAGATTAGAAGGAAATGCAATTGCTGTTGGTGCAGATTGGAAAGCTAAAATTAAAAACTTTCAATTAAATGCAGATGCTTCTTTAACTCCTGGTGCTGGAAGACTGGCTGGAAATTATTTAAAAGGAGAAGCAGTGTATAAAAAAGACAGTTTATATACGCTTAAAGGAAGTTTACTAATCAGTTCTAAATTACCAAACTTTAACACCCTTTTACATCAAAGTAAGTATGATGATTACAATTGGCAAAATGATTTTAGCAACGTAAACACTAGAGATTTAGGCTTTTCTATTGCTTCAAAATGGATAAATGCTGACTTAAATTTCACGAACATTGATAATTATACGTATTTTAATGAAAATAATTTACCTCAACAGTTTGAGAATCAAATTACGTATTTAAAAGTGAAAGCGAATCGTGAGTTTAAATTGGGTAAATTTGGGTTGGATAACACCCTAATGTATCAAAATGTAAGCAGTGGAAGTTCAGTTTTTAGAGTGCCAGAATTTGTAACCAGAAACACGCTTTATTATACTGATAATTGGTTTAAAGGCAAACCAATGTTGGTAAATATTGGGGTTACTTTTAAGTATTTTACCAAATACAACGCAAACGCTTACAATCCATTATTAGCTGAATTTACACTACAAAATACTGAGGAAATTGGTTTCCCAACTTTTGATGTTTTCTTTAATGCAAGAGTTCGTAGAACGCGTTTGTATTTAAAGGTGGATAATGTAACCTCTAGCTTTACAGAAAAGAATTATTTTTCTGCACCTAATTATCCATATAGAGATTTTACAATTCGTTTTGGATTGGTTTGGAATTGGTTTATATAAAACAGCCTAGAGCCCATCCTAAATCCTTCCCAAAGGGAAGGACTTTTTAGCAAGTTTATGAAGAAGTATTATGAATAAAAACTATCATATTATATTTGAAGAAAATTATTTGAAGAATGAAAATTTTGGACAAAGAGATAGTTCGCATCTAACTTGGAGTTTTAAACCCTTAAATAATTTTGATTTTAAATTTGGAGGAAAATTACAAAATGGCTTAAATCGTTTAATTTCTTTCGATAATTTTTTTGGAGAAGATATTGGTTTAAATAATAAAAGTTTTGCTATTAATTTTGAAGATTTCTTTAATGCTCAACTCAATCAAAAAAATTTATATTATCATCATCTAGACAATGATATAATAAAACCGTTACATAAAATTAATATTGAAAACAGATATTCAAATTATCCTTTAAAGGAAACAAAAATAAAAATAGCTTTAACTCCTAAAGAATTTTTGAATCAGGATTGGGAGGGTAATTTGAATAGAATTGGAGAAAATCCAATTTGGGTTCAAACACCTGAAAGTCTTCATTGCCCTTTATGTGAAAGAGAAATGAGTTTTATTTTTCAACTTGATAGTGGATTACCAGATTTAAATCAAAAAAACAATTACGAAATAATGTTTGGAAATGATGGAGTTTGCTACGCTTTTTGGTGTATAAAAGATAAAATAAGTGGTTACTTATGGCAATCAACTTAATGTTATGAAAAATCAACTTAAAAGCAACTGGAAATTATTTTTAATTGCGAGTTTAACTTTGGGTTTAGCTCCTTTTAATCCTCCTCATATTATTGGAAAACTACAATGGATTTTTGGTGGAAATGCTTTTTCTTCAGAAAACGGAATGCAATTTCAAGATTGGTTTGATGTTTTATTGCATGGTTTACCTTGGCTTTTATTGTTGATTTCTATATTGCTGAACATCACCAGTAAAAAGAAAAAAGAAATTTAGGTTGCTGGGTCTTCTTTAAAAATTTTGATAATATTCAATATTAAGATACAAAACACCACCCAAATAAAACCTGCTGCAAAACCACCTACAATATCGGATGGAAAATGAACTCCCAAATAAATTCTACTGATTCCAATACTTAAAATAAGAAAAGATAATAAGGTTATAATCGTAATTTTAAGAGGTTTGTTAAATTTAAAAGTAACTATTAAATAGATTAAAAAACCGTAAAAAGCCATGGCTGTCATAGCATGTCCACTTGGGTAACTCAACGTTTTTACGGTTACCAAATGCTCTAAAGTTGGTCTTGCTCTGTTTATTAATTGCTTTAAAAGTAAATTAGAACTCAATGCTAAAATTAATATTAAAGATAATTGTATAGTATATTTCCATCTTTTTAAAAAAAAGTAAAAAAGAATTGCACAAAGTGTAAACGAAATTAAATATCCCCAAACATCACCTACATCTGTTATAAATGTAAAATAGCTGGTTAACGTTGGTGTTCTAAAAGATGCTACATATTCGCTTATTTGTGTATCAAAATCAGTTAAAATAGCTGTTTGTAAATTTTCTGTGAGTTCAACAAAAAATTGAATTCCTAAAATAACAATCACCAAAGCAATGGTAATTATAATAGCATAGGGAATTTTGCTATCGTATTTTTTTAATTTTATTGCTAAGTATTCTTTAAGAAGTTTTAAAAATTGGAGCATTTTATAATCAGAGATAAGTTCTTGAATTTCTTACAAAACTAAAACGTTTTTATCTTTTTAAGTAACGTGAATGATTTTTGTTTTAATACAATCACAATAAAATAGTTAACAACTAAAGCTAAAACTGATTTAACAAACTTTTAAAAAAACTAATTATTGAGAAATTACTCCCAATTTAAAGGAAGCATCAAAAAAAGTGACTTTGCATAAGATTGATATTGTATTGTTACAAATTAATCTGATTACTAGAAATGGAATTGATATTCTAAAAATCTTTATTTTCATAAAACTACAACGAATTACAAAAGCGAATATGCTTAAATTTGTAAAACATAAATACAACAAGCCATTTTATAGGATGTTTAAAACGGATTGTATAGCAGAAAAAAATAAGATGAGTACATTGAAAAAAATTCCAGAAGTTTCTTTTATTAAATTTTTAATGAATGCAAAAGCTATTTTAAAAAACCCTTTGCCTTTTCATGCAAAAAACTTTGAAACTTTAGGAGATATTTTTCGGTTAAAAATTGGTTTTGGACAATCTGTTATATTTTGTAGAGATGCTGGTATTTTACAACATGCGCTTCAAAAGAATCAAAAAAACTATACCAAATCTTATATTCAAACCAAAGATTTAGTAAAATATGTTGGGAAAGGATTGTTAACTGCTGAAGGAGAACATTGGCAAAAACAACGAAAATTAATTCAACCCGCTTTTCATAAAGGGCAACTTAAACTATTGGTGGATACCATTCAAGAGACCATTTTATCAGAATTAAAAAAAATCAAAACAGGAAAACCAATGGATGTTTTTCCTGTTTTTAATGATTTGGCTTTTCAAACTGTTATCAAATCTATTTTTAATGTAAATATTTCTGATGATGACATGAATTCTTTGCAACATACTACAGAAGCTACTCAAAAAATGTTAGTTCAAGAACTAAGACAACCTTTTTTGGTTTGGTGGTTTAATCTTTCTGGTAAAACACAAAAGCATTTAGATTTGACTCAAAATTCTAGAACAATCTTAAAAAGATTGGTGGAAGAAAGAAAGCAAAGTAAAAACAATCATGATGATTTATTAGACATGCTTTTAAGCGCAAAATATGAAGATGGATCTAGTATGGATGAAAATCAATTGGTAGACGAAATATTAATTTTATTTGCAGCTGGCCATGAAACAACGTCTAATGCACTTACTTTTACATGCGAATTATTAGCCAGAAATCCTGAAGCACAATCTAAAATAGTAGCTGAAATCAAAAAAATAAAAAGCGAATCTACAGATTGTATGCACTGGATAAAAAATGCGAGTTACACAAAATTGGTTATTGAAGAATCTATGCGTTTGTATCCACCAGCCTATTTTATGGATCGCGTAAATATTGAGGAAGACACTTACAATGGAATTATTTTACCCAAAGGTTCAAATTTGTTGTTTTCAATTTATGAAATTCATCGTCATTCAGATTTTTGGAAAAAGCCAAATGAATTTATTCCTGAACGTTTTTTAGATGAGAATATTAAATTTTCAAAGAATTATTTTCCTTTTGGTGCTGGCCCTAGAATGTGTATAGGTAATAATTTTGCGATGTATGAAATGATTTTAGCCATTATTGCTTTGATAGAAAAGTTCGAAATTATTGAAAAGAAAAAACCGATTCAAATAAAACCTTTGATAACGCTAAAACCACAAAATGCTATTTTAGAGTTTACAGATAGAAATTAATTAAAACATGAAATATTTAATTGCCGAAGATGAAACTGATTTGCAACAAGCTATTGCAAACTATTTACAAAAAGATAGTAATATTTGTGAAGTAGCATCCAATTTTGAAGAGGCTGTTGAAAAAGTTTCAATATATGAATATGATATTGTTATTTTAGACATTAATCTAATTTCTGGCAGTGGAATTGACATTCTAAAAATTATCAAAAAAAATAAAAAACGTGCTGGTGTTATTATTATTTCTGCCAATAATTCTCTTTCTGATAAATTAGAAGGATTAGATTTAGGAGCCGATGATTATATGACAAAACCATTCCATTTGGCTGAACTAAATTCTAGAATTAAAGCAGTTTTACGTCGTGGAAAATATGGTGGAGATGAAATAATCGAGTTCAATGAAATAAAAATCGATACAAAATCTAAAACCGCTTTTATTGCTGATAAAGAAATGGCATTAACCAAAAAGGAATATGATTTATTAGTGTTTTTTATTTCAAATAAAGGGCGTATTTTATCCAAAGAAATTATTGCAGAACATCTTTGGGGAGATGATAGCGATTTGCTTGATAATTTCGATTTTATTTATGTTCATATTAATAATTTACGTAAGAAATTAACTGCAGAAGGAGCAAAATATATAAAAACTGCTTACGGAAGTGGTTATAAATTTATAGAAGATTAAAAAGTGAATAAAAAGATAAAACTTATCAAAAAAACGTCTAAAACCTTTTTATTTACAGGTTTATTCTTAATTGTTTTAAGTTCGATTGTATTGTATTTCTATACCAGAAATCTTTTGCAAAACGAAGTTGAAGAAGTTTTATTTTCTACAGAAGCAAGAGTTGTTTTTGCATTAGAAAACAATAAAAACCAATATTCTTTACCTCCAGTTATAGAAATTAAAAAAGTTGCTCTTTTAAAGAAATCGTTTTTAAAAGACACTATTATTTATGACCCTTCACAAGATGAAATGGAACTTTTTAGAGAACTTTCTACCTTTAAAAAAATCAACGAAGAACAATATCAAATTACGGTTCGTAATTTAGTAGTAGAAACCGAAAATATTTTAGTTGCCATTGTAGTTTCTTATTTCATCATCTTTTCATCAGTATTTATGTTCTTATTTTATTTTAACACGAAAAGGAACCTTACTTTATGGAATCCTTTTTTTAAGAATTTAGAACAAATGAAAAACTTCTCTTTAACCTCTAAAGAGCCTATTCATTTGGTTGAAAGTGATATTTTAGAGTTTTCAGAATTAAAATCAGAAATTGAAACCTTAACAGGAAAAGTTAAAAAAGATTATGAAAATCTGAAACAATTTACGGAGGATGTTTCTCACGAAATACAAACTCCTTTAGCCATAATACAAGCTAAAATTGATACGATTATTAATGAAAGTACCATTAATGACAAACAATTTAACCAAATAACATCAATTCAAAAAGACATTCAAAGATTAAAACAACTCAATAAAAAAATTACTATTCTTACTAAAATTGATAATCACCAATTTATAAATTTAAAACAAATAAACTTAACGGATTTAATTAACGAGAAAATAAATAATTATAAAGAACTGACATCAAATAGCATTCAATTTAATTCAACAGAAATTTTAATGGTTTCTATGGATGTTTTTTTAGCAGATATTTTAATTAATAACTTAATTTCTAACGCCTTAAAATACAGCTCAAAAAATGATGCTGTTTTAATTTCTACTGATAAAAATTCTTTGGCAATTTCTAATATTGGCGAAAAAGCAATTTTGCATCCAGAGAAATTATTCCAACGTTTTTATAGAGAATCTAACAAAAATCAATCTACAGGATTGGGCTTGGCAATTGTTAAAAAAATCTGCGATCTATATCATTTTGATGTTTCTTATCAGTTTCAAAAAAACCGACACACTTTCTCCCTTCAATTTAAAAAGTAAAATTATTACCATTAACGCTATTTCTTTAAAATCTCTTTAGATTTCAATATTACTTTTGATGTATCAAAATAAAAAAATAATATGTTTAGATACACTTCTACAATTCTTCTATTGTTATTTAGTTTATGCGTAAATGCACAAAAAACGATTACAATTACAGGTCAAATATTAGATCAAGAAACAAAAGAAACCTTACCTTTTGTTACTATTTCTATAAATGATGAAGCTACCAACAAAATAATTACGGGTGCAATTTCAGATGATGCTGGTCGTTTTGAAATAAAAAACTTAGCAACAGGAAAATATACTGTAAACATCTCTTACCTAGGTTTTAAAACTGTAAAAAGAACTATAAATTCTGGTGGCTTAAATCCTATTTTCGATTTAGGAAAAATAGAATTAATGGCAGCAGCTGAATCTTTAGATGGAATTACAATAGAAGCAAAAAGAGCGACAGTAAATGCGGCTTTAGATAAAAAATCTTTTAGTTTAACTAATAATATTGCACAATCTGGAGGATCGGTTTTAGATGCTATGAAAACAATGCCTGGTGTTGCTTTTGATCAAGATGGAAAAGTAGTTTTACGTGGAAGTGATAAAGTTGTCGTTTTAATTGATGGAAAACAGTCGAGTTTAACAGGTTTTGGAAATCAAAAAGGGCTGAGTAACATTCCTGCTTCTAACATAGAACGAATTGAAATTATCAACAATCCATCAGCAAAATATGATGCGAATGGTTTTGCAGGAATTGTAAATATCATCTACAAAAAAGAAAAACAAACAGGTTTAAATGGCGATGTTGGTTTGTCTTTTGGTTTAGGAGCTTTATCAAAAAGAAAAGAAGATACACCAACAGATTTAGGAAGTTATGCTGTAAACCCGAAATTAATACCGAGTTTAAATCTAAATTATAGAACTAAAAATCTGAATTATTTTTTACAATCAGAATTCATCATTCAAGAAGCGTTACCAAATAACGAATTCACTACCAGAAATTATGATGATGGACGAAATATCATTTCTCAAGTTCCTGAAAATAGAAGACAATTTCGCTCTATAATTACTGGTGGAATTGATTGGGAATTAACCGAAAATGATGCCATCACAATTGCTGCAATGTTTGATCGAGAAAAACACATAGATACATCACAAGTAGCTTTTATCAATCTTAATAATCGTGTTAGAAATCGTTTATATACTTGGAAAGAAGAAGAAGTTACCAGCTATATAAATGCATCTATAAGTTACAAACATAATTTTGAACAGGCAGGACATTCCATTGCTGCAAATGCACAATATACAAGAGGTTTAGAAGACGAAAGTTATTTTTTAAATGATAGTTCTGCCATAAGAATTGGTAGAGATATGACCAATATTCGAGCTATTGAACACACCACAAGTGTTTCTACAGATTATACAAAAGCATTAAGTAATGGACGTTTAGAATTGGGTGCAAAAGCAAGATTTAGAAATTTGCCTGTAGATTATACCATAAATCGCGGAAATGAATCTATTATTTACCCAGATTTGGGTGATTTTTCTACTTGGAAAGAAAACTTATACGCTTTCTATGGAAATTTTTTATTAGAAAAAGAAAAGTTTGATGTGGAAGCTGGTTTAAGAGCAGAACAAACGGATGTTTCTTATGAGTTAGATCCTGTAAATATTTATTATGCTACAAATGATGCTTATAATTATTTTGAACTGTTTCCAAGTGTGCGTTTTACTTATAAAATAAATGCTAAAAATAAACTTTCGTTATTTTATAATCGAAGAATTGACAGACCAGGAGAACCAGAATTACGCGTTTTTCCTAAATACGATGATCCTGAATTGTTAAAAGTAGGAAACCCATACTTACGTCCACAATTTACCAATAGTGTAGAAGCTGCACATCGATTTAGTTGGGAAACTGGATCCTTATTTTCGGCAGTATATCATAGACAGATAACAGGAGCTTATCTGCGTATTTTTAGTATTGACAATAGCAATCCAGATTATGATATTGTAAACAGAATTTATCAAAATACTGGCGAAAGTACCAATGCAGGAATTGAATTATTATTCAGCCAAGACCTGACAGAAAATTGGAAATTAATTGCAAGTACAAACGTTTATCAAAATAATATAAATGCGTTTCAAGGTACTTTACTGTTTCCTTTTGAAAGAACTTTTTCAATTGAAAAAACCTCTAATACAACAGGCGACTTTAAATTAACAAACTCATTTACACTTCCCTTACATATCGAAGCTCAAATTACAGGTTTGTATTATTCTAAACGTAATATTCCACAAGGAGAAGAATTGGCACGTTCTTCAGTTGATTTAGGTTTAAAGAAATCTCTTTGGAATAAAAAAGGAGAAATCACTTTAGCTGTAAGCGATTTATTTAACAATTTTGGTTTAAGACAACGTATTAAAGACAAAGCTTTTTCTGCTTTGTATGAGAATTATTATGAAACTCAAATTGTACGTTTAGGGATGAAATATAAATTTTAAAAAAAATTTTAAAAATAATGATTAACAAACTAAATCCATTATTATCGGTTTTTATTTTTGTATATATATTGACTACGCCACTTTTTGCGCAAGATACAAGTGTCACAAAACCAAAAATTGGTACAACTCAAAAAATTGGCGATATTTTATTGTTTACTTTACCAGTTGCTACCTTTAGTACAACTCTAATTATTGGCGATAAGCAAGGTTCTTGGCAATTTACAAAAGGTTTTTTGCTAACAAGCGCAGTTACTTATAGTTTAAAATTAGGGGTAAATAAACAAAGACCAGATATGAGTAATGATAACTCTTTCCCTTCTGGGCATACTTCTACAACTTTTCAAAGTGCAGGTTTTATTCACAAACGTTATGGTTTTAAATATAGTATTCCTGCTTATGCTATAGCAGGTTTTACTGCAGCAAGTAGAATTGATTCTAAAAAACACGATATTTTAGATGTTTTAGCAGGAGCAGCCATTGGTTTGGGTAGCAACTTATTGTTCACTACAGAATATCAACAAAAACATATGGAACTTACATTTTATAGCAACCGAAAAGAATTTTTAATAGGCTTTAATTATAATTTCTAAAATAAAATTTAAAGCATTTCAGAATTATTTCTTAATAATCATTCTAATCTTTATATTAAAAGCAGCAAACAATAACGTCATTATAGGACTTAAATAGTTAAAGATTGCGTAGAAAAAATAATCACCAACATCAACTCCCAAAACTCCAGATTGGTACGCTCCACAGGTATTCCATGGAATTAAAACTGAAGTTACTGTTCCTGAATCTTCTAAAGTTCTACTTAAATTTTCGGGAGCTAAACCTTTATCTTCATACGCTTTTTTAAACATTTTACCAGGAATTACCAAAGCCAAATATTGGTCTGAAGCTACAATATTTAACCCCAAACAACTTACAACTGTGCTGGCAAACAAACCAAAAACAGAAGTTGCAACAGCTAATAAACTTTTTGTAATTTTTGCCAAAGCACCAATAGCATCCATAATTCCACCAAAAACCATGGCACAGACAATCAAGAAAATCGTCCAAAGCATTCCATTCATTCCACCAGAAGAAAATAGTTCCGACAATTTTTCATCATCAGTTTGAATATTTGTATCCACTAAAATTGAATTGATAATGGCTTGAAATTTTGATGTTGATAAACTTTCTAAAACATCACTTTGAAAAATAAAAGCAAAAACGGCTGCTAATAAAACACCAACTCCCAAAGCAACCAATGGTTTTGTTTTTAGTAAAATCATGGCAATTACAATTCCTGGCACTAAAAATAACCAAGGTGTAATATTAAAAGTATTATTAATTGACGCTAATAAATTGCTAATATCTGCATTTCCTGTAGTATCAATTGTGCCACTTAAAATTGCAAAAACAATTAACGTAACTGTAATTGTTGGCACAGTTGTATATGCCATGTATTTTATGTGTGTAAACAAATCTGTACCAGCCATTGCAGGTGCTAAATTTGTGGTATCAGAAAGTGGAGACATTTTATCACCAAAATAGGCGCCAGAAATTACAGCTCCAGCAATCATACCTGTTGGGATTCCTAAAGCACTACCAATACCTATTAGTGCAATACCAACTGTTGCAGAAGTTGTCCAAGAACTACCAGTTGCAATCGAAATTATAGCTGCAATAATTACAGATGCTGGTAAAAATATGGCTGGACTCAAAACTTGCAATCCATAATAAACCATGGCTGGAATAATACCACTTACCAACCAACTTCCTGCTAAAGCTCCTACCAAAAATAATATCATAATAGGCACAAAAACACTTTTCCAGTTTTCCCAAACTTCAGTTAGCATTCTTTTTAAAGATACTTTATTAAAAAAACCAACTGCTGCTGCAATTGCACCTCCAATTAATAATATATATTGATTTGTATACGCTCCAAACCATTCTTGACTTTCTACAAAAAAGATATTGTAAGCCAATAAACTCATCAATAAAACTACTGGAATAAGCGATTCAAAAAGATTCAGCTCTTTATTGTCGATAATTTTTTGATCTTCCATGTCTATTTCTGATAATTTTTTGTTGTCTGCCATTCTATAATTTTTCTAGTGTAATGTTACGATTTTACAGAATGTTATGCAAATCAAATTCCTTAGCTTATTTTAGCAAAATGGATTCATTAACTCAAATTGTTTTAGGTGCTGCTTGTGGAGAAGCAATTCTTGGTAAAAAAATAGGAAACAAAGCACTATTGTTTGGAGCAATTGGAGGCACAATTCCAGATTTAGATGTTTTTATTGGACGTTTTCTGTACAGTAATGAAATTCAAGCGATGGCTTTTCATAGAGGTTTTATGCACTCTATTTTATTTGCTATTTTGGGTTGTTTTTTCTTTGGATGGATTACTTACAAACTCTACAATTCAGGAAAAAGAACAGCAACTACAAATCTAAAAGATTGGATTTTATTATTCTTTTGGGCAATATTTACACATCCACTGTTAGATTGTTTTACTCCTTATGGAACACAATTATTCGCACCATTTTCTGATTATAGAGTTGCCTTTAACAACATTTCTGTAGCAGATCCTTTTTACACACTTCCTTTTTTAATTTGCATGATTGTTTTAATGTTTTTGAAAAGAACAAATTACAAAAGACAATTTTGGTTAAAAGCAGGAATTTACATCAGCTCAACTTATATGATTTTAACCATCTTTAATAAGTTTTATATGGATGCTGTTTTTAAGAAATCTTTTGAAAAAGCAGGAATTTCTTATACTCGATTTACAGCTCAACCCACTATCTTAAATAATATTTTGTGGTATGCAGTTGCAGAAACTGAAAACGAATATTATTTTGCTTTTTATTCTTTATTTGATCAAAGTGCTATCTCAGAAAAGATTATCAAAATTGATAAAAAGCACGATATTATTGACATGAATGATCCTAATTTACAAACCCTTGCTTGGTTTAGTAATGGATATTTTAAAATCACCAAAAAAGAAAAAATAGGGACTTATAAATATATCGATTTACGGTATCCGCCTTTAAATCCTGATGATGCCAATACCTCCGTTTTTAACTTTACACTTTATAACGAAAGCAATGAGTGGGATATATTGCCATTTAATGGAAATCCGCCAAATGGAGAAGATTTTAGTAAGTTTATTGAGCGAATAAAAGGGATTTAGAGTTATGAGTTATGAGTTATGAGTTATGAAAATTTTAGAATTAAAAGAGTTCTCTCCCGAAATTTCGGGAAATAATTTCACTCGAACTGACAAAATCTTATTTCTCTCAAATTTTGAATTTTGAATTTTGAACTTTGAACTTTGAACTTTGAAAACTCATGTCTACAAAACGCCAACCTCAACCATACAGGCTTTCATCATGTTATAAGTGCGTTCAATATCGTTATCTAAACCAATTGAAAAACGAATTAAACCATCTGTTAAACCCATTTCTTTTTGTTCATTTTCTGGTATTTCTGAAGATGTAGAACTTCCTGGAGCAGAAAATAATGTTTTGTAGAATCCTAAACTTACTGCTAAATAGCCTAAGTTTTTGTGTTGCATCAATTCCATCAACTCATTTGCTTTTTCTAAAGAACCAGCATCAATAGTTAACATGCCTCCAAAACCATATTCTGCATTCATCATGGTTTTAAAAAGTTGATGAGAAGGATGACTTTCCAAACCAGGATACACAGTTTTTAATCCATCCGCTTCAAATTTATCTGCTAAAAAAGCAGCATTTTTACTGTGCTGTTTCATTCTGATGTGTAGCGTTCGCATGTTTTTTAAGATGGATGCAGCTCGCAAACTATCCATAGTGGAACCTAACAACATACATGCTCCATCATTTACATTTCGCAAGTCATTAATGAATTCTTGCGTTCCACAAACAACGCCACCAACAGTATCTGAAGAACCGTTGATAAACTTTGTTAAACTGTGACAAACGATATCTGCACCCAATTTTGCTGGAGAAATTGATAATGGGGAAAATGTATTATCTACAACTAATTTTAAATTGTATTTTTTTGCTAATGCTGATAAACCTTTGATATCAGCAACTTCTAAAAGCGGATTGCTTACAGATTCGCAATATAAAATTTTGGTATTTTTGGTAATAGCTGCTTCAACTACATCTAGTTTTGTGATGTCTACAAAAGTCGTTTCAATGCCTAATTTTGGTGTGAAGTTTTTTAAGAAAGCATAGGTACCTCCATAAATTGTTCTGCTAGAAACAATATGATCTCCTGCATTGCATAACTGTAATAAAACTGGCGTAATTGCACCCATTCCTGAAGCTGTAACATTGGCTGTTTCTGTACCTTCCATTGCTGCAAGAGCTTCACCTAAATATAAATTACTAGGTGTAGAATGACGTGAATATAAATAACAACCATCAGCATTGCCTTCAAAAGTATCAAACATTGTTTTTGCTGATAAAAAGGTATAGGTAGATGAATCTGAAATGGATGGATTTACGCCTCCAAATTCGCCAAAATACTGTAAATCTTGAATATTATCTGCTGGATTGAATTTCATAATACATAGTTTTATCTATTACAAAATAACAGATATTAAGAAATAATATCAACCCAAACCAAAATATATAGATTTTTTATATAAATTTGATATATTTATCAGTTTTTAAAACCAAAAACAGTTCATCTTTTCCTGATTTTTAGAAAATTTTAAAGTATGCAATTAGATTCTACAGACAAAAAACTCATCAACTTACTACAGAATGACAGTAAGCAAACCACAAAACAGTTGTCTTTACAACTTAATTTATCTGTAACTGCTGTTTATGAGCGTATTAAAAAATTAGAAAATAATAAAGTAATCGATAAATATGTAGCAATTATCAATAAAAACAAAATTGAAAAATCTTTTTTGGTTTTTTGTCATATAAAATTAGTGCAACACACTAAAGAATATGTAACTACTTTTGAACGTGAAATTTTAAAATTGAATGAAGTTTCCGAGTGTTTTCATGTAAGTGGAGATTATGACTACATCTTAAAAATTTACGTAAAAAACATGGATGAATACAGAAATTTTATGGTTACAAAACTCACTGCTATAAAATATATTGGCAGTACTCATAGTATTTTTAGTATTGAACAAGTTAAAAATACAACAGTTATTAATTTATAAAAAAACCTCAAATTAAAAATTTGAGGCTTTATATATTTAGCTTTTTATTAAAACTATTTTCTCTGTTTGTTTATCAACTATTTTACCATAAAAATCTTTTAGAAAAGAATAATATTGAGGTGGAATTATAGACATATTAAATTCTAAACTAGATATTGTTTTAATTTTATTTCCATTGTGTGTAACTTGATATTTAAAAACACCTAAGTTATCTGGCAAAGCAATAGCTAAAGACTCTGGAAGACTTTCTACTGCATATCCTTTTGGAATTTGTATTGTTATTTTATTTTCATTTTTCCAAGCTGATACAAAATCTATAGGGAATTTTCGTTCATCTAATTTAAAAGGATTTTCACGTTTAGTTAAAAATAAGTTAGGTTCTATATACAATTTATTACCAATTTTTTCTATTAAATCTTCACTCGAAAATTTTACGTTTCTTACTATATCTTTATAAATATCTTCTTGATTTGATATTTTAAATTCTTCGGTTTCTAAATTATTATTTTCTTCATAATTTTTAATAAGCTCTTCCTCTTTGATATGATTATAATTTTTTCTAAAATCTAAAGCATTTAAATTTTCAAATTTTGTTCTTATAAAACCTTCTACCATTAAATCATCAGAAACTTTTACCATCATCATATTTTCTTCAACAGCATGTCTAGACGAAGTTAATTTAACCCAAGATGAATTTCCATCTTTAGTAACCCTTCTTCCATTCCAATTTAAAACTCTTACTGGCAGAATATTTGGTGTACTATATATTTCTGTAGCATCCAAAAGCAATATACCTCCATTAGCCATCTCTACAGATGCGATTACATAGTTAAAACCATCTAAAGTTGGATAAATTGGTACACCATTAGATCTTGTACTTACTAAAACCGGATCTGCATTCAGACCTGCATAACGTAACATAGATGTTAGCATTAAATTAATATCTGCAGCATTACCTGCACCATCTTTATAGGCTTTTTTTAAACCTATGTCTGATGTTTTACCAAAATAACTATTCCATTTTATCTTTGTTTTAACAAATGTAAAAATTTTAGCAATTTTTTCAGCATTGTTAGAAACACCTACAAGTAAAGTTTCTAAATCATCTTTATAGTAATTTGTTTTATCTAACTCATTCCCAAAACCCTCGGATTTATAGATTTGTTTAGAGACGTCTTCCCATGTATTTGAATAGTATTTAGAAAGACCTCCTATTTTGGAAAAATTTGTCGAAGATAATTCAAACTTTACACCTCCTCTATAATTATTAATATTACTCACAAAAGGTTCATTATCTTTTAATGCTGGTATATTTTCTGACTCAAAAAGATAATTTTGAACATCAAACTCTAATTTATCACTACTAAAAGCTGTGGAACTAATCCTTGCCCCAGATCTTTCTCTTGAAGTAATTGTTATTGAACTAGAATTTCTGCTAGATTTTGGTGTAATTGGAAAATAGCCCTTAGTAAGTAATTTAAAAATATAAAATTCTGGTATTGAAACGTTATAGATTATTTTTTTAACTGGTACATCAAACTGAAAATCCAAATCATCAATTTTGTAATAATATGGTGAACTAAGGGTATATTTTATATCTATGACACTACCTTCTTTAACATTAGGCATTGTAATTTTCTTTTGATACCAAAATTTACTTATCTCTTCCTGAAAAACATCATTATTTTGTAATTTATCCTTTTCAATTTTATTTTTCTGCAAGTTAAAGGTGTAAGCTTTTAATGATGATATTTTTTCATCTTCTCCAATTTCAGGATGATAATAAGGTATTATTTGTGTGGCTTTATCAAAACCTTTTTTATTATATATTTTAATTCTTAAAAATACATCAGTAATGATGTCAAAACCATCCTGATTCGAGTTTAAGATATAATATGAGTTTCTTTCTCTATATAAATAAGCAGCATCAGCAGTGGAATCTTGAGGATAAAATTTTTCTTCAATTTCTTCTTTAGAAACTTTACCAAACCTATAATCTTGAGCTACAACAGTTATTTGGCAAATTAATGCCATCAATAAAATTATCTTTTTCATTTTTTAATTATTTTTTAATTAGTGCAATTCTTAAATTTTCTGATTTTGCGATGCTTCTTCTAAAGCTTCTATAATCTTTATAATCTTCTTTAGGATAAACTCCTTCTTTAATAATAATTTCTTTCTTATAAGAAATAGTTTGTTCGTCTATAATCTTAAAATTGATTTTATACGTTCCAAATTTGGTTACTATTTCTTTGTTTTCTGGAGTATAATTTAATTTATAAGTATCTGGAAGATGAATTTCATATTCATCTACATCCTTATAACCAGTGCTAATTTTTAAAGGTAAATTTCTATCTCTATATCTTTTTGGCACTTCGTTTTCTGTATTAAAAATATTTACTCTAAATAGATATTCAGTGTCATTTACAGACGCATAATTTGCAATAGAAACCTCTAAATCTTCTGTAAAAACAATATTTTCTTTATCATTTTTTAAACGATGCTCATTGATTTCTAAATTGTTATTATAACTCCAAGTTCTAGATTTATAATTTTTTATCAACTCTTCATCAGTAAAAGTATCTAAATACGATTTATCATCATATTGCAACCCTTTAGAAACTCTATTTAGAGATGCTATTACATTGCCTTTTGGTGTAAGTTTAATTTTACCAAGGGTTGTTTGCAAGTTTGTTTCATCTTTATAAATAGCCGTTCTTTTAATGATACCACCTTCTGGAGTTACTACTAAAACATCTCTATCATCTGTAAAATCACCTAAAAAACCAAAAGGCATTGTTTGACTTGTGCACTCTAGCCAAATATCTTTTCCTTCATTTGGAATGTTTAAAATAACGTGATTACCTTGAAGTGACGCAAAATCTTTGTCTAAATTTCTCTTTTCACTAGCATAAACAACTGTATAATAAGAGGTAACACCAACTACATCTAATAATGCTTTTGTGTAATTTGTAAGCCCTTTACAATCTCCATAACCAACTTGATCTACTTGGTTTGCTGCAATAGGTTCCCAACCTCCAATACCAACTTGTACACTAATATACCTTGTTTTATTTTGCATAAATTCATACACAATTTTTGCTTTTTCAACAGGACTTTTTGCTTCTTTAACTAAATCTAAAATTTTTATTTTTGTAGCTTCATCTATTACATCTCTACCTTCTAAAAGCGACTTATGCATCCATTGCCCAAATTCTTGCCAATTTGTTGCTTCTCCATAAACACCTTTTAAATAAAATTTATCTAAAGCAACTTTAACAACAGGTAAAATATCTCTAGATGAAATGGTATTATCTTCATAATCGTAAGCCTTTTGATTTTTTATAAGGTATTTTAATTCAGAATCTGTTTCAGTTTTATCAATATTAAAACCCTCAAAATGCGTTTCTTTTTTACGCCAAGGAATTGATTTTGGATTGTTTAACGTGTAAGAACTTTTTTCCACAGAAACATAATACCCATTTATTGGATACCAAGTAGGAATAAAGCCAGTTGTAGAGGTTTTGTATTCGCTTTCTAATACCAATGTATAAGGGTATGAAACTGGTGTATACTCTATATATTTTACTCTAGAATCTGAATATAAGGTTCCACCATCTACTGCACTTACATCTAAGAAATCTCGTTCTTTAAATTTTTTAATTTCGTTTCCAAAGGCATCATAAATAAGCGCAGAAAGTTCTGTTATTTTCGTGTCATCATCATAATGCTGATAAATACCAGCATCTGCATTGCCTAACTTGTTTAAAACAGTAACTATTTTCTTCTCATAAATCACCATTTTATCAAAATCATCGATGGTAATTTCTATGGAACTATTTCTAACCACTGCATTTGCATTTTCTTTTAACTCAGCAGGAATTGTAAAAACAGTTAATTCAGCACTTTGAGAATAGCCTAGAAAAATATTAAAAAATAGAAGTAAGACTAATTTGAGGGGCTTTTTTATAGACATATCTTTTTTATAGAATGCCAAAGTAAAAAAGAAAACCCAAAACTAAAAGCTTTGGGTTTAAAATAATTTAAAATTTATTATTTGTTTGCATGTGATCCATCACAATTTCCATCTGGATCTGATGTATTTCCACATCCACAAGGTCTTGGCATTTTGTACGTTTTCATAATTTGTATAGTCTTATAATTTATAATTATGCTTTCGTTTTTACCTCAAAAGACATTGCAATTAAATCATCGATAAATTTATCTTGTAAATCATCAAAGAAAGATTTTGAACCATATTTAACGTTAAAATCTGCTCTGTTAATATTAAAAGTTTCACTCTTAAAAGTAGTTACACCACCTTCTGTAGTAACCATTGCTGGTATTGTAATGCTTTTAGTAACGTCTTTAATTCTTAAATTTCCTGTTACGTTGTAACCTGTTGCTGTTTTTTCTGCATTTGTAATTACAAATCTAGATGTTGGGTATGTTTCAATATCAAAGAAATCTGCGGCTTTTAAATGGCCTTCTAATTTTCCAGCACCTTCAGTTCCTTCTAAATCTTTATTTGTAATTGTACTCATGTCAATTATAAACTCTCCACCAACTAAATTTCCTTCGTTTATTAATAAACCTCCAGTTTGTAAAGAAACGATTCCATTATGTGCACCAGTTGGTTTTGTTCCTTCCCAATACAAAACAGATGCATCTGTATTTACGTTATCTAACTCACCAACGTTTACGTCTACAACTTTTGCTTCGTCAGTTTTTACTGATTCTTTTTTTTCTCCTTTACAAGCAGTTAATACTGATGCAAATACTACAAGCGATAAAATTATTTTTTTCATTATTAAAGTGTTTTAAAATTTTGTTTTAATTTCTTTGACAAATGTATAACAAATTTATTTTCCTTGGAAACTATTTCCTACTTTTTTAAAATAAAATTTATAACATGAGCTGCTGCTTGCAAACCGAATGCTGCTGGCATAAAACTGATAGTGCCATAATAAGATTTTTTAAAATTAGTACCATCTGTTACTTTTAAACTCTTAGAAATCTGTATTTCTTCAGAATAAACTGCCTTAACTCCTTTATCTACTTTTCGCTCTTTTAAGCGTTTGCGTAAAACTCTAGCCATTGTACAATTTTTAGTTTTGCCAATATCTGCAACTTTAATTTTGGTAGCATCTAACTTACCTCCTGCTCCCATAGACGATATTATTTTTACCTTTTTTCTTCTTGCAGCCACAATTAAGTTTACTTTTGGTGTAATCGAATCGATACAATCCAGAACAAAATCAAATTCTTTTGTTACAATTTCGTAGGCGCTTTCTGGTGATAAAAATTCCTCTATAACTTTTAGCTGAATATCTTTATTGATGTCTTTTAATCTAGCAGCCAAAACTTGCGCTTTCGATTTTCCAATTGTGGAATCTAAAGCTGGTAATTGTCTGTTTTTATTGGTTTCATCAAAAACATCACCATCTACAATAGTCATTTTATGGATGCCTGCTCTAGCAATAAACTCTGCAGCATACGATCCTACTCCACCCAAACCAACCACTAAAATATTGGCTTTTTGTAGTTTTTCAATTCCTTCTTTTTCAACTAATAATTCTGTACGTTCTAACCAACTCATCTTTTAAAAATACGTTTAAAATTTTGTGCTATTTTTTGTTGAAGTGCTGAAACTTCAATATTTTTTATGGTTGCTATCTTTTGATAAATCTCTTGAATGTTTACCTCAGCATCATCTGATTCTAATACAATACTATCTAACGAAATATTTAAAATAACTTCTTGTAATTTTTTATTGTTGATGATAGCAGCACCAACAGATAAAACAAATCCATTTTTAAGAAAACTGTGTGCAACTTGTTCGTTTTTGTTGAATCCATGTAAAATCCATATTTGTTTTGGTTGTAACGATTGTCTGAACTCAATTATTTCTTGAAATGCTCTTACACAGTGAATTATCAAAGGTCTTTTATATTTTTCTGATAAAAGAATTTGCTTTTTGAAAACTAACTTTTGAAGTTCGAAATCTGTTTTTGTAATTTTATCCAAACCACATTCGCCTAATGCAAAACAGTTTTTGTGTTGTAATTTTTCTTCAACAATTAAAAGTTCATTTTCTAAATTTTCTTTGCTGATAAACCAAGGATGAATGCCAATGGAAAATGACTGAGAAAAATCAGTAGAATTTGGATAGGTATTTACAATTGAAAACACATTTTTATCCGAAGAAATTGTATGTGTATGCACATCAAAAAAAGTCATTAAAACTTATGCTATATTTTTAGAATGATAAAGCCCCTAAATCCCCAAAGGAGACTTTTACTGTAAGCATTTTTTTAAAATTTTTCATTTTATTTATCAAATAGAAAGTGAATTTTTAGACGGTCATGAGTATTTTTTTTTTGATTTTCATCTTTTCTCCTTCATCTTTACTCTTTCATCTTTTCTCTCTTTTCTCTAATCTTTTTTCTCTATTCTCTATTTTTAGAATCGATAATAATAGTAACAGGTCCATCGTTTACTAATTTAACTTTCATGTCTGCACCAAATTCGCCCGTTTGTACTTTTTTGTTCATTTCTTTTTCAAGTGATGTAACAAAACTTTCATACAAAGGAATTGCAATCTCAGGTTTTGCAGCTTTTATATAACTTGGTCTGTTTCCTTTTTTAGTGGCTGCTTGCAACGTAAATTGACTTACCACAATTGCATCTCCATCTATATCTTTTAAAGATACATTCATTACCTTATTTTCATCATTAAAAATGCGCAAATTAGCAGTTTTTCTGATTAAATAATCGATATCTTCTTGAATATCATCATTTACAATACCCACTAAAACTAAAAGTCCTGTTTTAATTTTTGCAACCTTTTTTTGATTGATGGTTACACTTGCAGAACTTACTCTTTGGATAACAATTCTCATAGGCCCATCCTTAGTCCTTCCCAAAGGGAAGGAAACTCATGCTCTTTATAAATTCTTTTAAAAATACATTTCTTAATTTGAAAATAAATAATTTATAACTATTTATATATGGTATTAGCAACTGGCTTTTTTATTCCATAGTTTCTTCATTAATAAAATCAAATTCTTTCTTTATTAACATATTTAAATACTCATCAAAACTATCTGCTATTACTTTTAATTCATCTGGGTCGTGTAAATATCTTACTACTTGACCTTTAATTCCTTTTTCAGATGGACAAAAATCAATGTACAATTGAGAAGTTCCACCATTATTCATACAGTCTGAAAAATGTAACCATTTAATTGATTCGGCTTTATCAATTATTTTATCATCAACTTCAAACTCATCATATTTTCTTTCATTATATTCTAAAAAGAATTCTCTTCCTTGTTGTTGATTATTAATTATTTCTTTTGTTGATAATAAATAGTATGGATATTCGAGCATATCAGAACCTAAAAGGAAGAATATTAATTCCTCTTTTCCATATTTTCTCCAATATGTACCATCTACATATTCAAGAAGATTAACTAAAGTATCAGGAATTTCAGGATAGATTCGTTTCAGTTTATTAATATCTTTTTTCTTCGCACCACAAATTACCTTCTCAAAAAATCCCCAATCTTCTTTCCCATTGTTTCTGAAATAAGCATTTTTAAGACCAGTTATATAATTATTAATAATAGGATTTAGTTTATTTTGTTTTTTACTTTCTACCTGTTCAATTTGATCAATCTGTTTCACGTGTTCTATTTGTTCAACGTGTCTTTCATTTTGTTTTTTTCCAAATATTTTTTTCCAAAATCCCATTTTTGATTGTTTTCGTTCTGTGCTTGTTAACAAAACGTTTTAAAAGTAACAGTTTTCCCCTTTGGGGAATTAAAGGGGCTATTCATCCCAAACATCAGTTCTAAAATGCTCTTTTTCGTCTTCGCCTTCTAAAATTTGAATGTAGCTTTTATAACGAGACCAAGAAACCTTATCTTCTTCCAAAGCTTCTTTTACAGCGCAATTGGGCTCTTTTGTATGAATACAATTGTTGAATTTACAATCTTGTTTCAAGGCAAAAAACTCTGGAAAATAATCTCCTAATTCGTATTTATCAATATCTACAACACCAAAACCTTTAATTCCTGGTGTGTCTATAATTTTAGCGTCAAAACTTAAATCGAACATTTCTGCAAAAGTTGTAGTGTGTTGCCCTTGTTTATGTTGCTCTGAAATTTGTTTCGTTTTTAAATTTAAACTTGGCTCAATAGCATTGACTAAAGTAGATTTGCCAACTCCTGAATGCCCAACAAACATCGAAGTTTTGCCTGTCATTATTTCTTTAATTTCAGACACGTTTTTGTTTTCTGTAGCAGAAACCTCCACACATCTATAACCAATGGCTTCGTAAATATCTTTTAGATATAAAATCTCGGCTCTTTCTTCAATTTCATACGAATCTATTTTATTAAAAACTAAAATCGTATCAATTCTATACGCTCTTGTAGAAACCAAAAAACGATCTATAAACGTTGTAAATGTTGGTGGATTGTTAATGGTGATCAGCAAAAAAACCTGATCGATATTGGCTGCAATAATATGTGTTTGTTTAGAAAGGTTTACAGATTTACGGACAATAAAATTATCACGATCTAAAATCTTTTTAATTACACCAGTTTCTTCATCGCCTTTTTTTTCTAAATCGAACACAACTTTATCGCCAACAGCAATTGGGTTGGTGCTTTTGATGCCTTTTATTCTGAACTTGCCCTTCATTCTACATTGATGAAACTTGCCATCAGCAGACTTTACAAAATACCAACTTCCTGTAGATTTATATACGATTCCTGTCATTACTACAAAGATGCAGAATAATTATTGATTTAGAAAAAAATGTTAACACAAGAAAAAATGACCTTAAAAAAAAAGCTTCTCAAAATTGAGAAGCTTTATCTAAAAATACTATTTTTTACTCCTTTGGCTTGAACACAATCTCATAAGATTTGCTGTCTTCTAGTAATTCTTCAGTGATATTTTTTATATCCTCAATTGTTATAGAGTTTACA